>NZ_JAEQCX010000027.1:0-119050 GCF_020738035.1 Microcoleus sp. PH2017_28_MFU_U_A | reverse complement strand
GTTCTATTATACTATGTTTTGCTGATAGAATCAGGAAGATTCAAAGAAAATTAAAGCCGTCCTAGAAGGACGGGGTTTTAAACCCAATTTTCTGATAAAGGAGCAGCCACAGCAAACAACCAACCTCCCATCACCAAAACTTCTACAACCATTAATACGATATTTCTGTTCATTTTTTCATTAAGAGCGATCGGACTATTATTCTTGTTACCATTTTTTACGGATTGGTTATTGAAAAAAGTCTTCTTCACATTTCTAGTCAGAGCAACTTCTGCTTCAGCTTCTGCACTAATTGGCTGACATTCTTCACTTTCACCACAAAGAAGAAAGAAATAAGAAATAAATAAAATTTTAATCCCCAATCCCCAACTTACCTAGAATTCAGAGTGACAGGTTCCTGATAATTAGAAGTGTAACCTGGTAAAACTTTTATACTCGGTTGGGCGACTCGTAACGTTAAAGAAAGACGAACTTTGCCACTTCTATTATAAATCGAACGATGTACAAGTTGATCGGTAAATAAAATAAACTCACCGGGTTTTAAAACTACCGGAATCGCCTTCTCTTCAACTTCATTGGGAACTCGAAAAAAATGATTCCCACTAAAGAAATCGGTAATTTTGACTTGACATTTTTTGAGGTCACTTTTCGAGATATATTCAAACCCGTTTGTCTCCGTTACTTCTGTTAAACCAATATAAATATTAATTGTTTTTCCCTCCCCAGTCAGTAAATTAGGATAAATATCTCGATGCCAAAAAGGAATTAATTGACGTGAGGGATAATTGACCCATAATTCTGACCGCCATAATTGTAAATTGTCTCCTAAATAAGCTGTCAGTATTTTCAATAAATTATCATCTTGACACAGGTGCAACACCGCAGCCGAATCTAAATGTCTTTCCATATAGAATTGGCCTTTGTAACATTGAACCAGCAGTAACATAATTGAACCAAATTGGCACCTCAAAAGGGCTTTTAATGCCTGAGTCAATAAAACTTTAACGGGCGGTTTTGGTAAAACTTCCTTAAAGATACGATCGCAAATAGTCGCGAGTTCATCCTGATTCAACTTGAGATCGTAAGGCCCCCATATCCCATCAGTAGCATCATAATTATTTCTTTGTTTCTGGACGGATTGATTGCAGCCAGTCCATAATAAACTTTTTTCCCATAACTGTTGGCATAAATCATTATTTTGTGCTAATACAGGTAATGTTATTTCTTGTCCTGTTCGACCTAAAAATTTACCTGCGATCAACTCAAATTCTGGAGAATTTGCACATAAGAGACTGCTATAAGCTCCGTTTTCTGGACTAATTCCTAAACCGAGATATTTGCTCAAACGATGACCGATGGTAATATTAGATTGGACAAAACCTGGATGAACTGCGTTAACTGTGACATTGGTTAATTTTTGGGCAAGTTGTCTGGTTAAGAGCAACAGGCAAAGTTTTGACTGGTTATATGATTCGATAAAATTTAAGGGTGTTTTTTTGACAAATAAATCCCACTTAATTTGAGTTGGTTTTAATGCTAAATCTGAGGAGACGAAAATCACGCGACTTGAGGGAAAATCTGGTATTTTAGATAATAATAAATAAGTCAGAAGAAAATGACCTAAATAATTTGTTCCCCAAATCAACTCAAATCCTTCTTGAGTCATGCCTCTGGCGTCGAATATTCCGGCATTATTGACGAGGATATGTAAGGGCAAATTTCGGTCTTGAAATAGCTTGACACAGTGACGCACTGACTCTAAGGAGGCGAGATTTAAGGGTAAATATTCTATATTGGGATTTCCAGTGGTTTCACGGATGTAGGCGATCGCGTTTGTCGCTTTTTTCTGGGATCGGCAAGCAATAAAGACATGATGTCCTAATTTAGCTAAACCTAAAGATGTCATTAAACCAACACCGGAATTACCACCTGTAACGAGACAAACTTGCATAAATTAATTGATTTTTGAGGTTGTTGGGAGTTATTATAGCCTTTGTCAGAAAGATGAGGTACGTTGTTGGGCTTCAGCCCTTCTTAGTTTAGTGGTTTTATAAGCTGTCAGTCATACCTCATTTTTTTGAGAAAGGCTATAGCCTTTCTCAGAAATATAAAGTATAGCTGACTATAAATGGAGTTTTTGATTCGGCATTGCTTACTAGATAATAAATATAAGAGGGCTTAAGCCCAACAACATACCTCATTACCTTTACGATCACTTGTTAAATAGTTTGGTCTGTGGTGATTTTACCAGAAATAATGCACAATCAATGGGTTCTCGATTAAGAGCGATCGACAAAAGAGCGAATTTTCCGCCACCAAACAGCCGGTGAATCCTCCGGGCGGTATTTGCGATCGAACATCGACAAAATTAGGGGCCAACCTCCCACCTTCGCACTCATCAACAAGTGTATTAGCAGACAAAACACCAATACCACCCAACCAGAGAGGTGCAAATAATACCAAACCTGTGTCAAATCCCCAGCCGGCAGCCATTCTTCCTTAACCATACTGCCAGATGCGATCGCAAAAGTGAGCGCTAACAACATCAAAGTATTCACAATCCGGTGCAAACTGTACCACCAAATCGGTTTTCCCAACTGCGCCAGTTTGGCAAAAGAATCTTGCTGCACCAACCGTCTTTGACCTGCATGGAAACTATACAATGCAAAAGCAGGCATCACTCCTAACAGCAACAGCTTGCCAAAAGTGCCGTGAATCCCGATAATGTCTGCAATCCGAGGCACGGGGACTTTCCCGAAGCGCCCGTCATAGGTGTTGTACACTATAAATGCGCTCAAAATTGATAAAAAGGCGATCGCAGCGTTAGCCCCGTGCAGTAATCTCAGCAGCAATGGTTGGTAAGGTCGAGATTGTGGCATTCTGAATTTTGTGACTTGATAAATAGTCTGCCATATAATACAGCTAATCCCGGCATTTTTCAACAGTCAATTGTGAAACAAATGTGACGTAAAAATGAATGAATTATGAAATATTGCTATTTTACTAAAGTTTAGTGTAAACTAAAACAGTCGATTAGAATATTGTAATTATAACATCTCATAGTTAACAAAAATGGATGGCAGAATCTTGTTTTTACACTTAACAGAAGTGCCATTAGTTATGGGTCAGTAATCGGTAGCGCTGTCCCCGGCTCGCGAACGTTATTAGTCATTAGTCAGTAATCGGTAGCGCTGTCCCCGGCTCGCGAACGTTATTAGTCATTAGTCAGTAATCGGTAGCGCTGTCCCCGAAAAGTGAACGTTATTAGTCATTAGTCGTTTTCCCCACCGTAACATCGGGAGCATCTCAGTTTTGCAAGAAGCATTTTTTATGGTAGGTAGTGCGAGCTTAAGAGCTCGCACTGTAAATGCAAAACTGAGATGATCCCGTAACATCAGCATTCTCAGAAGGTTCTAATTTCAAATGGCTAATTCCCAATCAACAACTATCAACTGACAACTATCAACTATCAACTATCAACTGTCAACTGACCAAAAATGCTATAACAACAATATTGCATTACAAGGATAAAAATTCCGTGCTAAAACTTTACGGCCAAGGTCGCAGTAGGGCCTCAATTGTCAAGTGGTATCTCGAAGAAATAGCGGTTCCTTACGAATTCGTCTTGCTGGATATGCAAGCAGCGGAACACTTGCAGCCTGAGTTTCTGGAAATTAACCCGATCGGCAAAGTACCAGCTATTGTGGACGGAGATTTTAAACTTTGGGAGTCCGGGGCAATTTTGCTGTATTTAGCTCAAAAATATGGTAAGATGCCGGACACTGTGGAAAAACAAGCCGAAATCGTGCAGTGGGTCATCTTTGCTAACGCCACTCTCGGCCCGGGAATATTTGTCGAAGCCAGCCGCGATCGCGAAACCCCGAAATTGTTACAACCATTAAATAGCATTTTCGAGAAACAGCAGTTTTTAATGGGCGATGAATTCGGTGTCGCTGACGCAGCAGTCGGATCGATGTTGATTTACATTCCGATGATGCTACAAGTCGATCTCAGTCCTTACCCGGCTGTTTTAGATTACATGAAGCGCATCTCAGAAAGACCGGCATTTAAAATTGCGATGGGCCAGGGCTAAACATAGCATATCAAAATTATTCAGCTCTCTGGGCTCTTTCTCTGCGTTCTCTGCGGTTAAATAATTCCAAAATAACCGTAAACGAGATCGGCTCAAAAACTCAACAGCTAAAAGCAGGGGCAATTGGTAAATTGCCCCTGCTTTTTAATGAAATGAAACTTATCTGAACCCGACAGCCGCTTGCCAGACAAAAGCCAGCAGCAAGAAAAACACGGGAATCACTGGCAAAACATTAATCAAAGGATCAAAGATCGCATAAGCTTCGGGGAGTTTAGCCAACAGTAATGCAGCTTCCATGAATCAACCTACCTATCCAACACAATTTTAATAATTGTCGCATATCTTCACCAAAGCCAATCAAGATCGATCGACAGTTGGTGCCAGCCAGTGGGCAAACTCTTCAGTAAATCGATCGGCCAAAATCGCCTCCCGCATCCTCCCAGTAAAGCGAATCAACTCTGTCACGTTGTGCAGCGCCAGCAAAGTATAGCTGAGTGCTTCCTTAGCCCGCGCCAAATGTGCCAAATAAGCCCGGCTGAATTTTTGGCAGGTATAGCAAGGACAAGACTCATCCAGCGGAGCAAAATCCTCCCGAAACCGAGCATTTTTCAAATTCCAGCGTTCCCCACGCACAAAAGCCGTGCCGTGACGGCCCAGCCGAGTCGGAATCACGCAGTCAAACATATCTACGCCACTCGCCACAGCCAAGGCCATTTCGCGATAGGTGCCAATCCCCATCAAATAACGGGGTTTATTTGCCGGTAACAGGGGCGCAGTAACTCTCACAATATCTGCGATCAAATCCCCCGATTCGCCGACGCTAACTCCGCCGATCGCATAACCGGGCAAATCCAAGTCTACCAACTGGTTCGCCGCGCGCGATCGCAAATCTGGGAAAACGCCCCCCTGGACGATACCGAACAAAGCTTGCTCCGGGCGTGAGTGAGCTTGCATACAGCGTTGCAGCCAGCGGTAAGTGCGATCTGTGGCCGCCTCCACCTCGTCCCGTGTAGCGGGGTAAGGCGGACACTCATCGAAGGCCATAATCACGTCAGCGCCCAACTCGTTCTGAATCTCGATCGACTTTTCCGGCGTTAAATTAATGATGCGGCCGTCGCGGGGAGCTCGAAAAGTCACCCCATTCTCAGAAATAGTCCGCATTTGGCTCAAGCTAAACACCTGAAAGCCGCCCGAATCCGTCAGAATCGGGCCAGGCCAAGCCATGAATTTGTGCAATCCGCCCGCGCCGGCGACAATCGCTTCCCCGGGCTGCAAGTGCAAATGATAAGTATTTGCCAAAACCATTTGAGAACCTGCGTCCTCAAGATGTGCCGGTGTCAAGGTTTTGACATTAGCCAGCGTCCCCACCGGCATAAATTTAGGCGTTTCCACAATACCGTGGGGAGTCGCAAAAACCCCTGCACGTGCTTGGGTATGGCTGCAATTAGCCTGACATTTAAAAGAAAATTTTGCCTTGTCTTCAGTCATTAGTCACCGTCGATCGTTAACCGCTACTGGGCAGTCCGTGTTATGTAATCTATTGTTGTTGACATCGCGACAAAAAAAACCATTACCCCGCCCAAAAACAGAGACAAGTTTCCGACAATCGTCGTGGAGAGCAAAAAATTTTAGACCTTAACTCTACCTCCCAGATTCAAAGCTGCGAGGAAATCTAAAATCTAAAATCTAAAATCTAAAATCTAAAATCGACTGACTGACGATTAAAACGGAGAATCATCCTCATCCAATTGCAGATCCCAATTTCCTGAGAGTACCTGATCGACCACCGCATCCAACGCCGCAGCATTTAAATTGCGGGCGACTTGTTCTTGCAAGGGATTGGAGAGAGGAATTAACCGCAACTGCCGTCCATCTTGCATCAGGTCAAAATAAGAACCTTCTTCTGGGGAGTGTTTCAGTTCCAGGTAATCAAAACTATATACGTTCAAATAAAGCGCGTGGTTGGCAATCAGGGTAGAACGATCGGGGTTGGCGAAGACTTCGAGCACATAACCTTCCCCTTCGCTGTAAATCTTGCCATCTTGGATGTGAAGGTAGCGGACACGTCCTAAATCAAACAGCAATCTTTTGATATCGCGCTTGTTGACGACAATGCCTGTATCGATGATGCAAGGAGCAACTACCCTGTTATTTAATTGGTCACTCATGGAGCAAAAGCCTCTGTTGTAATATGTTCCCGACTTGGAAATCAGGGAGTTAGCTAGAATTCTGGATACGGGAAACGCGGATCTTAAGTTTAGCCATTTTAGATTGGGATCTTCGGGATCGCTGCCGGCAGAGGTTTTCCGGGGAAAAGAGCTCGGGCAGGAGGAATGCCCGATCCAAAGGACTAGGCTGTTACAATTCCAATTCTGGCACAGGCTAATGGATTAGCAACCGCATACAACATGAAAAATTTTCTACCTTATCAAAAAATTGGGTTGAAAACCCCGTCCTTATAGGACGGCTTTTTGCCATTGTTAAGTAAAATAACAAATCCATCTTCACAAATGAAGATGGTAGAATAAACAGATCAGACAAGATTTAAAAACCTACCCCCTCCCGGTGGGAAAGTCTACGCCTAAAACATTTTTGAGGAGATATGATTACGCACTTAAGCGTGCAAACGTAGTCAGCCTGGGAACCCTAGCAATAGGGATATTTTGACAGAAATGTCTTAAGAATCCCCGTACCTTGATAGTCGGGGAGTGTCAAGATGGATGATAAATTGGTTCGCTCTACGATCGACTTTTTCCGGAATCAAGGTGCTGCCATCGCAGCGGCCGTCGCTTTTTATACTTGCTTGCCGGTACCGATGTCTTGGACTTTGGAGTTTCGGGGCATTGCTCGCTTGGCACCGGCGATCGGGCTTTTGATTGGTGGGATGCTGGGAATCGCGGATTTTGGATTGCAGTTGTTGGGTATGCCTGCTCTGACTCGATCGGCCTTGGTGGTAGTTTTAGGCATCGCGGTGACTGGCGGGCTGCACCTAGACGGGGCGATGGACGCGGCGGACGGGCTGGCAGTCCCCGACCCGGTTCGCAGGCTGGAAGTGATGCGGGACAGCGTTACAGGGGCTTTTGGGGCGATGGCTGCGATCGCGATCGTCCTGCTCAAAACTGCCGCGCTCTCGGACTTGAGTAACTATCGGTGGTTGGCTTTGATGGGTGTGGCGGGTTGGGGGAGGTGGGCCCAACTGGTGGCGATCGCCCGCTATCCGTATCTCCGCCCGGAGGGGAAGGGAGCTTTTCATAAAGAATCGATTTATTCACCTTTTGATTTTATCCCAGGAGTGCTGTTGCTGCTGAGTTTGAGCGTGTTGCAAGTTGTCTTGGAGGGCGATCGCTGGCTGTTGGCGGTGGGGATGGCTTTGGGGGGAAGTGCGATCGGAATTTTTGCCGGAGCCTGGTTTAACCACCGTTTGGGCGGCCACACGGGCGATACTTACGGTGCTGTTGTTGAGTGGACTGAGGCTTTGTTGTTATGTCTGTTGGCGGCATTGCAAGGTTAAATTGTTTCTGAGTTAACAGCACCATTCTGGATCATCCAAACGAAAAAGCTGAGGATTTGCTCGACTGGGGGCAGAGGATAGACGGATAAGTCGATCGTCACAATTTGGTTTTCGAGTTTGATAAATTGCCATTGAATGCCATTACTCACGCTCCCATAGATGATGGGGATGTTTTTTTCTTTGGCTTGATTAAAGCGTTGAGCGGCAACCATTTCGGCAATACATTGACCCAATCCGCTTTTGAGGTCGGTCTTTTTAGCTTCGACAATTACAACGGCGGGGGCTTCAATTTCTAGCACTTCGGACGATCGCGCCAGCAGAAAATCAAACACTCCATTCAGTCCGACAGCTTCGTCGATCGTGAAATCTTCGCCGGAGAAAAGGCTAATTTGGCGATCGAGAATCCGCCTCACTTCCAGCAGCACCGGATAGATAATCCCTTCCGATCGCGCTTTTTCACTTCCCGATGTAGCGACGATGGGGAGGCTATCTTGGAGGGTGCCGCTGAGGATGTCTGAGGGTGCGATCGGGCTTAGCGGAGGTATAAAGCGAGTTCCTTCTTGGACTGTCAGACCGAAAGCTTGTTTCGCTTTGGCGATCGTAGTAAATTGACTGTATGGCATGATTTTTTCTACTTCACCATTATAGGTTTTGTTTCGCTATTAATTACTGTAAATGATATTAATGGGGGTTACAATTCTCCTCGAACGGCACGGTGTTGCAAGGGAAATAAGTCATCGAGTTGAGTGACGGATTATTGGTCTGGTTGTCCAGTTTTGTCGAGTACATTGCGAATCGAAACTCTACCCAACAAAAACTTTACCGCACACCCCACACTACAATTTCCCGAGCGCTGCTCACAAGAGTTTGCCCATCCGAGCTGATGGCAACGGATTTAACCTCGTGTGAATGTCCTTCGAGAGTTCTAATCAATTCCCCGGTGTGCAGGCTCCAAACTTTAATAGTGTTGTCATCACTTCCACTCACAATAGTTTGCCCATCAGGGCTGATGGCGACGGAATTAACTGATCGTGAATGTCCTGCAAAAGTTCTGTTCAATACCCCGGTGTGCAGATTCCAGACTTTAATTGTTTTGTCGTAACCCCCACCCCCGCTGACAAGGGTTTGCCCATCCGGGCTAATGGCTATGGAACTAATTAAATCTGAATGTCCTGCAAAAGTTCCGATCGATTCCCCGGTTTCCATATTCCAAACTTCGAGGGTGTTCTGGCAATCTCCACTAACGAAAGTTTGCCCGTCCGGGCTGATGGCAACGCAATTAACCCCGTGTGAATTTCCTACAAGGGTTTTGCTCAATTCCCCTGTGTGTAGATTCCATACTTTGATGGTGTCCCAACCGCCACTCACCAGAGTTAGCCCATTCGGAGTGATGGCAATAGAATTAACCTGGTGTGAATGTCCTTCAAGAGTTCTGATCAATTCCCCAGTATCCAGATTCCAGATTTTGATGGTTTTGTAACTCCCACTCGCAATAGTTAGCCCATCCGGGCTGATGGCTGCGGAATTAACTGCATCTGAATGTCCTTCAAGAGTTCTGATCGATTCCCCTGTGTCCAGATTCCAGACTTTGATTGTTTTGTCCCTACTCGCACTCACAAGAGTTCCCCCATCTGGGCTGATGGCAACAGAATTAACTACGTCTGAATGTTCTCCAAAGGTTCTGATCAATTCCCTGGCTTGCAGATTCCATACTTTGATGGTTTGGTCGTAACCCCCACTCACAAGAGTTTGCCCATCTGTGCCGATCGTTACGGAATAAATTGAGCTTGAATGTCCTTCGAGAGTTCCGATCAATTCCCCGGTGTGCAGCTTCCAGATTTTGATAGTTTTGTCCCAACTCGCACTCACAAGAGTTTGCCCGTCCGGGCTGATGACGGCGCAATTAACGCTCATTGAATGTCCTGAAAGGGTTCTGGTTAATTCTCCCCTATGCAGATTCCAGACTTTGATAGTACGGTCTCCACTCCCACTCACAAGAGTTTGCCCATCCGGGCTGATGGCAACGGAATAAACTGAGTTTGAAGGTTCTGCAAACGTTCTGATTAATTTCCCGGTGTGCAGATTCCAGACTTTGATTGTTTTGTCCCTACTCGCACTCACCAAAGTTTGTCCATTCGGGCTGATGGCGACGGATGTAACCTCGTCTGAATGTCCTTCGAGAGTTCTGATCGATTCCCCTGTGTGCAGATTCCAGACTGTAATATTGTCCCCACTCCCACTCACAAGAGTTTGCCCATCTGTGCTGATGGCTACGGAATAATTTAAATCTCCTGCAAAAGTTCTGATTAATTCCCCAGTGTCCAGGTTCCAGACTTTAATATTGTCCCAACCCCCACTTACAAGAGTTTGCCCATCCGAGCTGATGGCAACGGAATAAACCGCGTGTGAATGTCCTTCAAGAGTTCTGATCGATTCCCCTGTGTCCAGATTCCAGACTTTAATTGTTGTGTCGTCACTTGCACTAACAATCGTTCGTCCATCAGGGCTGATAGCGACGGAATTAACCGAACTTGAATGCCAATCAAAATTACTTTTATACAAGCGCTCAAAAAGTCGCCAGGGATTGTACTCTTGTAAAATCTGTTTAACTCTCGGCTCTGTCCTTTCCCGCAATAGCCGATATGCAGCTCTTTGTACCTGGTCTGATTCATCCTGCAAAACCCGAATCACCAAATCTAAACCAGCTTCTCCATACTTGGGCGCATCTAAAACGGCAGCAATTCGTTGCTCGACAACTGCACTCGCCAAGCGCATCTTTACACCTTCGATGCCTCCCAAAACAGCGGCGTTAGTTGGCATTGGAGCCTCACTGCCAAGGACAGCATCGTATTCTCTAGCTTCATTAGGATTTTGTGTCATAGCACTTTTACCAGTTGACTATACAAAATTTGATTAAACTTAACTACTGTTTTTGAAGCTTTTAGCGCTCTTTCAACGATAACTTTTAACCAATTTAACAAATCACGGTATGCCGACCTTTTGACAGGCATCATCGTTATTCTAAAAGCTGGACTCGATCGGGAAACTTTGCCGCTAGTTTGCGATCGAACGTAATCACTTGAACTTCCTCCCGAATTGCCACCGCGACAAATAACGCATCATAAAACGAATGATTGGCCCCGACTGCTAGCTCCAAAGCAATCTCTCGAACCTGAGCGCTAGGGACAATCTTATCGATTAATGCCTCTGCATCGTCTAGCACCTCTAGCCCTGTTTCAATTGGCAACTGCCGAAACTGAATCCATTGCCATACCACATTACCCAACTCGGCAAATAGCGAATCGGGCACAATAATCTGCTCTGCTGTCTCTAAGGCTGCGATCGCCTGCTCGTGATGATTCTCCACCCGCAACAGCGCATAAGCGAACACCATTGTATCAATTACCATCAGGGTCGTCCTTGCTCTTTCCAGTCTTGCAGTTGGCTAGCCGTTTGCACCGGCAGAATGTCCCAACGCCGACGGATGCGATCGATCACCGCGCCCCGCTGCACATAACGGCTTTGTAGCAGATCGCGAATTTCCTGCTCCATCGAAACTCCCTTTTGTTCCGCAAGCCGTTTGATGCGATCGACCAATTGATCTGGCACATTGCGAATCGTAATTGTTGCCATATTGCCTCTAGTATCGAAAGGAATATTCATCATTATGCTAGCAAAGTGCTGTCATTGCCTTCCTGTTTCTTGGCAATTGCTGCGTTAAATTATATAAAGCTAACCTCAATTTTTCATAAAGCTATGGAATACTTGATTGCTGCGATCGTCCTCGGAATGCTAATTTGGGCTGGGATCGAGATTGTCCAAACAGTCCGCAACTGGGAACCGAATCAATCTGAGTTTAACAGGAAGATGCAAGCCGAAATGGGCCAGTACGAAGCTAATGGTTTTGTAGCTGACGGCGCGATCGACTCTGGGGCGAAAACAGTCGGACACGCACTCCACGCCAGCCACTGTGCCGCCGAAGCCGCGGGTTGCGAAACTGCTCCAAGTGCGATCGCCCATGCTGCTGAAAGCTTATCGCACCTGCTGCACCATTAAGCAGGGCGATCGGGTAAAAAACATCATAGTCTCTTGGCAGCTTTGGAAGGTTGATTAACAGTTAAAATGAAGTCCACTCCTAGCTGACTAAAGAATAAATGTGAAAATTCCCACTCAACTGCGACAATTTTCATCCCATTTGCTGTTAATTACCGCGCTAGATCAGATCCAGAAAACCTCAACCTTTTAAAAAGCTATGGAATATTTAATTGGTGCGATCGTCCTCGGAATGTTGATTTGGGCCGGTATCGATATTGTGCATACCATCCGCAACTGGGAACTCAATCGCTCCGAAATCAACCAAAAAATTCAAGCTGAAATGGTCAAAGAGACATATTGCTGTCAATTTTGGGATTCTGAATAAGCACATAAAGTATAAAGTATCGTTCTGACGTATAGCGGTTCTCACAAAGATTCGCGGACGTTGTTGGGAAGAGAGCCCTCTTGGTTTAAGCGGTTATATAAGCTGTCAGTTATACCTCATCTTTTTGAGAAAGGCTATACCATTTATTGGCTGGTGCGTCAGCTTCAAAATTGTTAGTTTTTGGCAAAAATAATGCGAACTGACGCACCCTACTGATTCGGGTACTTAATGAATGGAAAATTTTAATTAAAATTTTCCATTCATTTATCATTTTTACCCCTTAGCCTCAACCCAAACCGTCATCCCCTCAACCCTCAAACCTTTGCCGCGAGTGCCGCAATATTGACCGTTAGAACCAACAGGAGTATCACCCACATTTTGAATGTGAGCGGTGTAAAATACATCGTAATTATCAGCTTTCACCCCAGTCAGCCGTGCTGCAAATCCTTCAATGCGCTTGGCTTTACCCCGGAAACCGGCTAATTCCCCTTCCTCAATCCAAGCAGTATCGCCAACTCCTTCAACGTGAGCCATGTACTGCAAATTTAAACCGGGAACCGGAGGCTCTATTTTAATTTGAAAACCTTCGACTCGGCGGCCTTGAGCTTTAGTACCGGCGTATTCTTTATCGCTAAAAGTGCGATCGCCAATTCCTTGAATGTGCGCCAACACTTTTAAACCCACAGGCGTCGCAACTTGAGAACTCGCAGACGGCGCAATCCAAACCTTGATCCCTTCTATTCTCAAACCTTTGCCGCGAGTGCCGCAATATTCGCCGTTGGAGGACACGTTGGTGTCGCCGATATTCTGAATGTGAGCAGTATAGAATACGTCATACTTATCAGCTTGCGGCCCGCTCAACCGCACGGCAAATCCTTCAATTCGTTTCGCTTGACCGCGAAAACCGGCTAATTCCCCTTCGCCAATCCAAGGGGTATCGCCAACACCTTCGACATGAGCCATATACTCGACTGTTAAGCCAGGAATTTGTGGCTCAATATTAATTTGAAATCCTTCAACGCGGAGGCCTTTACCTTTAGTGCCGGCGTATTCTTGAGCGCTAAAAGTGCGATCGCCAATTCCTTGAATGTGCGCCAACACTTTCAATCCCAAACCGCCCTCTACTGGCACTTGTTGAATCTCGCGAGGTGCCCCAAACACAATGTTGCCGAAACCGGTTGCTTGGAGGGATTTAGGTACTTCCACGCTAGGAACGATAATCACCTCGTGCATGGGCGCCGTCGTGGCGGGGGATTCCAAAATTTGGATTTGTGGTGCAACTGTAACTTGTTTCGGCGCCGCATTTCCCGAGGGGATGATAATAACTTCCGGTAGAGGTTCGGTGCTGATTTTTGGTTCGGTTGCTGCTTGAAATACGGGCTCGACTTTCGCAGGTGCTGCTTTTACCATCTGCGAAACGGTTAATTTGCCTCTGGAAATGGCGACGGCTATTTGTTTCCCAAAAGCGGCGCTGACTGTTTCTTCGAGGATCACCCACTGTTCGTCATCTAGTTTGTCTTGCTGCTCCACCAGGGCGAGCACTGCTGCAACTGGGTGTTTGCCGCCCACTAAGGATTCTGCGTCGGAATGCAGTTGAGTTGGGGCGGATTCGGAAATGGCGCGGTGAAGTTCCCGAGCTCTGCCATGAACTGATTGTAAGGGCGCGAAGTCGCTTTGTTCGCGGTGGGCGATCGCCAATACTCGATCGAGCACTTTCAAAGCTGCATCGCGAATTCCTGCTTTACCAGCGGAAGCTGTGGCTGTCTCGACTAAGTTTTGAATGTCTTTGAGGGAAGCAATTTCCCCTGGGGCGAGGGCGGATTTATTGAGTTCGAGTGCTTTTTTTTGGACTTCTGCAAAGTTTCGGCTGTAGGCGCTAATTTCTTGAAGTAAGCTGTCCGAGGGAGGAAAGCCCGAGTCTTGCAGTTGTTTGGCTGCTTGGGAGAGTCGATCGGCTAAATTAGCATAAGTTTCCGATAATCTGGCTATTTGTTGTAACAAATCTTTAAGTGGTGCTTCCATAGGTCTTGCCGTAAATATTTAACTTGCTGATTATAGACGGTGAGAGCCTTCTGAAGGTAGAAGGTAGTAGTCATGAGTCATGAGTCATCAGTCATGAGTCATGAGTCATGAGTCATGAGTCATCAGTCATTAGTCAAAGGGAATAAGAAAAATGCTCCCCCCTCTCCCCCTCTCCCCCTCTCCCATCTCCCCCTCTCCCCTCTCCCCCGCGTGATCCATGTCACACCCGTGCAAACACTTAGTCACACTTTGCGAGTCCGGCTGTCACGGCCGGCCATTAAAAATGTCACACAAATTGAGCAATAGCCGTCACTGCGGAGTCAGTGAAAACCGTTGATACTGAGGCTATTCAACAAATAAAACTCCCAAGTGTTATGGTACTGATTCGCGATCTCGCCCAACAAGCTCTGAGCCTAGGTTATTTAAGTCTTGAAGCCGAAAATCAACTGCGGCGGATGTTAACCACCACAAAGTATGACCTGGAAGACTTAAATGCTTTTATGAATTTGCAACTAGCAGCCATGTCCGGCTTGGTAAAACAAGAGTCTCGCGAACTCAAACAATTTGAAATATTTGGCGAGACCGCCTCGGAAACTGCTTGTTGGTAATTATTTTGCTTTGGACACCTTGAATTTTAGTAAGGAACATTTCGATCGTGCTGATTCGTGAAGTTGTAAAACAAGCTATTGACGCTGGATATCTGAGTTTGGAAGCGGAAAATGAAATGCAGCATATTTTTTCCTCGTCAAAGTGTGATTTGGAAGATTTGAATGCTTTTATGAGCTTGCAGTTAGCTGCGATGGCGGGTCGCGTGCGGCAAGAGTCTTTGGAATTGATGAATTTGCCCAATATTTATGGAAAAAATTAATCCTGTTTATTCAGTCTTTGGGCTGGATAGACAGTGATTATTATGCCTAAAAATTAACTAATATTATAAGTGGATTTTCCCCCTAATTTTTATTATAACGCAATACCGTTCACTTAAGGCAGATTCGCCCTAATCCCCCGATCGAAGCAGTGCAGTTTTATTGTAGGAAAAATAAATCTGAAACTACCGAAAGCATCGCTCAAAGGTCGGGTGGCATATTAGACGCAATTTTCATATTCATAAATAAAGGTACGTAGTTGGGCTTGAGCCTCCTTTATATATATATAAAGAGGGCTAAAGCCCAACTACATACCTAATTATAATGACAATAAAATATCAGACATTACACCCCTGAAATCTTTGACCAAACTAACTAATCTATGGCTAGATGATGATCTAATCGCAAATAAGACTTGTCCCCTCAAACCAGAGTCTATCTGTCTGTTTTAACGGCTGCAAAAAAGTACAGAGCCACGCGAGTTGGGCCCTCGACTATTTGGGACGACTTCGACGCTCCAATACTTTAATTACTGCTATATAAATCCTAGACAAGTCTAGTCATTACTTCTCGTTTCATCGGGGGCATCGGAGCGGCTATCCCTCAACGAGCTTTCAAGGTTAAGCCAACCTTGATATGTTCAGACTGGCATTCAGATCGCGATCGATAGATATGCCACACGAACAACAATCATACGTGCGTTTTTTAAGCGGCATATCTTGAATATTCCCACAACTAGAGCAAGTTTTAGAACTTGGGTACCACCGACTAATTATCATTAGTTCGGAACCAAATTTTCGACACTTATATTTTAGTTGTCGTCTGAATTCATGAAATCCACAGTCAGCAATTGCTTTAGCCAACCTATGATTAGCCATCATTCCTGCTATGTTTAGGTCTTCAATTACTACTTTCGCGTGGTTTTTGCTTAAATAAGTAGTAACGTGATGAAGAGTATTATTGCGGAGATTGGCAATTCGACTGTGTTGACGAGCCACTTTCATTCTCGCTTTAAATCGGCGATTGCTGCCTTTCTTTTTTCTAGATAGTTGTTTTTGCAGTCGCTTCAGTTTCGCAGCCTCTTGGTAGTAATACTTGGGATTTTCAAACACAACTCCTGTCGAAAGTGTAGCTAAAGTTTTCACGCCTAAATCTACACCAACAACTTCATATTGTTTGGCTATTACTTGCTGACTCTGCTCGTAAGCAAAAGATAAATACCAGTCATCAGCAATCCTAGAAATTGTTATTTTAGAAGTAGTAACATTTGGCAATCCTTCAAACGTCCGAATCCAGCCAATTGTAGGCAATTTAATCCTTACCCCGCCAACTCTCATCGGCTTGCCACCAGCATCAAGAGTGAAAGCATCGTGTTGAAACTTCTTTTTAAAATGGGGATAAGCACCCAGTCCTTTAAAGAAACGATCGAACGCATTACCTAATTGGTCGAAAGCATATTGAGTGATCTTTTGACAAATCCCTTTTTCTTTAATCCATTCCAGCTCTGGCTTGACGTAATTATTGAAAAACTTTTTGAGAATATATTTGTTGGGCTTTAATCCATCTTGGTACAAGTTTTGCCAAGTCGCCAAACCCCAATTGTAAGTAAAACGAGCTATTCCAGCCTGTTTACTCATCAATTGTTTTTCGGCACTTGTTAATTTTAACTTTGTCTTGATTGATAACAGCACAAGCATCAATTAAATAACTTTCTCAATAGTACGCTTTGTCGTCTAGGTTTGTCAAGTGTTTCTATTACCTTATTTGTCTAGCCTTTGTCAACCTCCCATCCAATAATTCCGCCAACAAACATGGCCAAGCACAACCTTAATAGTATGCCTAGCCAATTATCGGGAGACCACAAGTTTGCGATCGACAATGTTTTGCTGCAAATACTTAATCTGAAGATTTTAATATTACCGCAGCACGATGTCCGATCGCAATCTCACTGATAAATCTTCTTCCGGGCGAATCACGATCACGTCAACACTGCGCCGCCCCAACAATACTCCCGCTAATGCGCCGATGCCAGCGCCTCCCAATACTTCTTCAGTGGCAATTGCCTTGTCCCCGGTAATGCCTGCTAGGGCTGCTGCTGCTGCTGCGCCTAATGCTGCACCTTGCGCTACTGAACCTGTGCCGGCACCTTTTTGAACTCTTTCGGTTCTGGTAATAACTCCGGAATAGCCATCAATCCGATAGCGTTGGCGGCGGCTGACAATTAACTCTCTGGCAACAAATTGAGTACCCCTTTGATTGCCCCTTCTAACCGGTCGCAATTCCCCGACAATTTGGCTGCCTGCGGGGATTAATACTCTTCCTTGATCTGTGCGGATGTCTCGCGATACGGTTAAAGTTAAAGGTGCAGTTTCATCGCGGGTAACAACAATTTTTTCTTTTTCGTAGCTAACTGGAATTACACTGCCAGACGGAATTCGGATGCTATCATATTGTGAAATTCGTTGTTGAGCTTCTGCGGGAGTAGCTACCACCAGAGGCGCGCTGGTTGCAACTGTAATGCCTACTGCGAGGATTGCTGCTGTTGCTGAGCGCCATTTGTGAGAAGTAATCATATAATTTGTCTCCTTGGTTTTGTTTTGTTTTACTTAGGAATGTACTACTGCTAAATCTGTTTCGCGTTTCGGATTCATTTGATGTTTTAATGATGGCAGGTAGAGATTCTGCAAGTTGGGAAGATAAGGTAGATAATCAAGAATTTTTAATTTTGGCAAAATCTCGAAAATTGGCAAGGCTGGGGCGATCGGGAAGATAAGGAAGATAAAGGAGAGATTGGGATTCATCGTCCTTTTAGCAGTTAAGCTGAAATCCTAGCAGGAAGCGCCGGACGAGCTTAATTCTTGAGAGCGTTTAATGCTAACAACGCTGCACCGAAAGCTGGTTCGGATCGGGGCAAAATTACCTTAGCATTCGGGGCGATCGCACTTATCGCACTTTCAAACCTACCCCGGAAATTAGCTTCTGAACCCCACACACCTCCAATCGTCACAATTTCAAATTCTTCTGTGGGGCTAAACAGCGCTGAAATAGCTGTTTTGGTGGAAAATGTTAATTCTGCCACAGCACGACTAATAATGCCGTCAGCGACGCGATCGCCCTCTGCTGCTGCTCGATCGACAATCGGCGCTAAAGCTGCAATTTCTGTCACTCCCCAACCGCGCCGGTAAACGACTTCTACCAATTCTTCCAGGTTATTTAGACCTAAATGCTGTTGAAATTTTTGGGCCAGCACGGTAAACTCCGAGCGTCCGTCATAGAACTTCAAAGCAGCTTGCAAACCCGCAATCGCGATGTCATATCCGCTACCTTCATCACCTAAAATATATCCCCAACCGCCGACTCGTTTAGTTTTCCCTTGACGGTTTTGCCCGAAAACGATCGAACCAGTTCCAGCAATAACGGCGATACCGACTGGATTGCCGACACCGCCCACAAGTGCGATCGCGCAGTCGCTGCAAATTACGATATTTCTGGGCAAGAGCGATCGGGTTACTGGTAAAGTATTCGTCAACTGCAAGTTCTGCACTACAAATTGCACTATTTCAATATCTTTTGGACGCGCGACGCCTGCTAGTCCCAGACAAATTGCTTCTATGTTGAGATTGCTATTTGGCTCTATTTTAGCGGACAGAACTGCTCGTTCGATTGCCACTTCAATTGATTGTTTTGCTGTCTCGATTCCCTGCGTTTGATAATTTGAGGGCCCTGCTTCCCCCCGTCCCAAAACAACTCTGTTTTCGTCTATTAAGATGCAGATAGTTTTAGTTCCGCCGCCGTCGATGCCGAATACGTAACTCATGGATAATTTAGAGAATGAACCGCATAGCAAGCCCGACATACGCAGATATCTCTATTCTACGCTTGATATAATTAGATTAAATCGACAGGGCAATGCTAATAATAATTAAACCAAATAAAGCCAGCCAAACGACATTTCGCTGACACCAATTTTTGATTGATTGGGGCCAGCCACCACTGATATAACGGCTCGTCTGTGGTACCAGCGGCTCAGCTCGATCGTGATAAAGCGTGCATTCTTTGGCGAAGGGACGCTGCGGGTAGTTGCAGGTGTCGTCTTCGTGGTAAGTACAGGTAGCGCACAGAAATTCTGCGGATGCCGATCGATAAAGCGGGATACCCGGATGACCGAAAGCTTTGAGAGGGGTTTTGCAGTGGGTGCAGGCGATCGCTCGGGAGTCTACAGGTTGGTGACAGCGGGGACACTCAGGCATTGGATAGCAGGGTGATGGGGTAATTTTGTCGGGAGGCTTATTAGCGGGTTTTCCGAACGCCGATTGGCGGGTTAAACTCGCCAGCAGGCTGCTGGATGCTCCAAAATAGAAAGGTAGGTCAGTGCTGATGTAACTAAAATTGTACAAAGGGTTTCGCAGCGACCGCAGGCGACCTGAGCCGATCGGGTATTTTGGGGCAAACAGTAGGAAAAATCTATGGATAACAATAGCAACTTACTCAAACAACTGGTAATGCTGGGCATTGGTACTACATCCTTGGTGGCGGAGAAATTGCAGGAAGCCAGCGAGCAATGGGTCAAAGATGGCAAAATCAATCCCGAGCAAGCCAAAACCTTTGTCGATGACGTGACTGAACATCTCAAGTCCGAGCAGGGCAATTGGGATACGCAGTTGCAGCGCCAACTCCGGAATATGCTGCAAGATATGGGCGTTCCCCGACAGTCGGAAATGGATGAGTTGCGCGGCAGGCTCGATCGTCTCGAACGTCAGATGCGGGATCTAGAAAACCGTAACTGGCGCTAAGTGCGATCGCGCGCTCTCGCTGCGATCTTGTGATAAAATTGTCACCCGAACGCAGAAGGCTCAATCAGGCACTTATGAATGAAAGCAGAAGGTAGAATTACAAAGATTCTGACTTCATACTTTCTTTTGCCTTTAAAATTAACTGGCAGCCGCTATTTTTGGGCGGAAAAGTTCAGATAAAATTTTGTAGTTCTTGTTGTACTAGATGTCTTAGATATCTGAGATATCGCGGTTAAAAGTGTCAGGAGGATTAATTTTGCAAGGAATTCTGGTCAGCTTGGGCGTAATGCTGGTTTGCTTTGTGTTTTTGATAGTCGCTCAAATGAGCGGCTATGTACCTACAGCAGTTGCCTCCGAAGTGAATAATCCTGTAACCGATGCTGCGCTTGAGATACTCTCAGCGAAGTCTTTCACTGAAGATAGCTTGCTAGTAGCTGATGCTAATTTACCAAAAGAACCAGCTACTATTGCTGGCAATAACATGACTGGAAATACAGAGAAAACTGAAAATACTGAGAAAACTGTTACCACAGGTTCAGGTCTGAAATATGTTGAATTGAAAGAAGGTAATGGGGCGACTCCAAAAATCGGTCAGACGGTTGTAGTGCACTACACTGGCACTTTGGAGGATGGCACGAAATTTGATAGTTCGCGCGATCGCAATTCTCCTTTTCAGTTCAAAATTGGCGTCGGTCAAGTAATTAAGGGTTGGGATGAAGGTGTCGGTACAATGAAAGTTGGAGAACGCCGCAAGTTGATTATTCCGCCTGAATTAGGTTATGGTGCTCGCGGTGCGGGCGGGGTGATTCCTCCTAATGCTACGCTGATTTTTGATGTGGAATTATTGAAAATCGCTGGCTAGGTAGCTTAACTTAACTAAGCGTAAAACTTTGACGGTGTGGAGAAACCCGGTTTTTTTAAGAAACCGGGTTTCTGTGTAAATCCTGGTTGATTTAAGTAAATTGACCTAATTAAACGTAAAATATCGATCGCGCTCAAGCTTGCTGTGTGTTCCTTCTTCCTTCTTCCTTCTTCCTTCTTCCTTCTTCCTTCTTCCTTCTTAAGAGCGCTTCGGAGATGCGAGATTGCGGAAGGAGGTATATTGAGCGTCAAATAATAGTTTGATGATTCCTGTGGGGCCGTTTCTGTGTTTGGTGATGATTACTTCGGCAATTCCGCGATCGGGCGAATCAGGGTTATAGTATTCATCACGGTAAAGCATAATTACTAAGTCGGCGTCTTGCTCGATCGAATTATGGGCATATAAACCTTGTGTGGCAAAGCTTTCAAGATTTTCGACTGTTATATCGTAAACCATTTCTTCACCACAAAAATCAATTTTCTTCACCTTATCCCAATAGATATCGCTAACAGCTAGCTTGCATATCTCTTCGGCATCCAAAATATTCCCTAACTGATGTGTGCGTTCTCGACCAATATCACATTTGTAATCCGTTGTGGCTGAATAACGCATACCCAAGCAATCTTGCATCTGTTTGATGGTTAAACCAAGGCGTTTTTGGGCAAGATTGACTTGAGTTCGCCAAAGTTCATTCGGAATTAAATCCCGATTTGTCTTCCCACATTCAGAATTATTGAGATATACTTTCACATCTTCTAAACTGGATTTTTTATAATTACCAACTGCACCGATTACATTCGCAAATATTTCTATATCTGACTTTCCTCCCAACCAAACTTGATATTGTGTACGTCCTTTTCCACCTTGAGAAACAACTCTGACAGCCGCATTGATGTTCAGTCTAAGCAACAGAGAACGGACTCCTCTGGCTAACTTCTCGCTACTAGAGGCATAATAAATAGCTGGATAAAGACATTTCTTCCCTTTAGCCGGTTTGATACAACCATCAGTTGCCCATAGGTGTCGAAGGAAAAGAGCGATCGATTCTTGGGGTTGGGTAAATACTAAACTGGGAATAAATTTTTCATGGGAACGTAAACCAAAGACTTCTAATTGTTCTAGCCATTTAGTAATCGGATTTTTAATATTGGGAGCGAGATGATAACTAGCAGGGAGATAAACTTGATACCAATCACGTTCGCGTTTGATACGGGAATTAATTTCATCACCAAATACTTCTGTAGCCAAATGTGCAACTAATTCAGCTAAATCTAATTCTCGCGTCGTGTACTGAATACTATGTCGGGGTAAAGTACAACCATCACCAATTAAATGTCCTAGTAAAGCTAATTCAGCATTACCCATCGTCTGCACTTCAGTACAAGGAATAGATCGAGGTATAGCAATCCGATCGCCTATTTTTAATTCATCTAAACGCTTCCAACCATCTGATGCAAAGAACTTATGATTGCCTGTTGCTTTAATTGAATTTCCCAAGCTAGTTGTCATCTCCCAGACTGGCTTTACCCCTGTACAAAAAGCATTAGTCACTATCGCTTTTTCCTGTTTCAGGGTATGTGAATTTAATCCCCAAACAGCAAAGCCAGATTTACCGACCAAATCGCGAATCGGGACTTCTAATCCACTATCAGCCATAGTAACTAAACTATCACCACTCAGACATCCACTTTCCCGTAAATCCGACATCATCGGCCGCTTATTTGTCCTGGCTTCCACACTTCGACTCAACTGAGACAAAGCAATAATCGGCACGTTGATCTCGCGGGCTAAACCTTTGAGACTTCTTGTAATTCGAGATAATTCTTGCACGCGGTTGTCGCTGCTACCTTCCATTAATTGCAGGTAATCTAGCAAGATTAATCCGAGAGATCCGCCTTGTTCTGCTTGGAGGCGGCGGACTTTGGAGCGAATCTCCATCACGGTAATATTAGGAGTATCATCAATAAACAGCGGTAGTTCTGATAAGTTACCAATGGCTGTACTGATGGGTTCCCATTCATTTTGACTGATTCTGCCCGATCGCAACCTATTACTTTCTATTTTGGCTTCACTGGACAGAATACGCTGCACTAGCTGTTCTTTCGACATTTCCAAGCTAAAAACGGCAACCGGTAATTTTTGCCCTCCGGCGGCGATGTGGTGCGCGATGTTGGTACAAAAGGCCGTATTGTGAACGCAGATATCATTAGCCACAAAATTGTGTGTCTCCGGGATAGTTAAGTCATAGACTTGCTTGTTTCCCATCGGTTCGATCGAAACTATTTCATCCCAGTAAACCTCGCTATCTGCCAGTTGTTTCAGCCACGAATTATTTAAAGCAGTTGCTAAAACCAAAAGTCTTTGCCTGGACAGCGCACGTTGACCAACGTGAATATTGGAATAACCTTTGATGCCTGCGCGTTTTGCTAAGGATGCCCAAGATTCGTTGCCTTTGGCTAATGCTATGTATTCCCAAACCTCGACAGGAATTAAATCACGGTTATTGTGAGATTTTTTGTTTTCTAGTGCTTCTTTAACTTTAAACAATGCTTCTTCTTTGCCAAAAATGCCAATCTCTGATATAAATATTTTGATAGATATAGCATCAGTAATATCTATAAACCAAGCTGGATTACGAGTATTTTTATATTTAACTAAACGTTTTTTGAGGGCGGCAATGATGCCAAATCTCAGCAGTAGATGCTGTACGTGTCTAGCTAGTCCTTCGCTGACAGAACAGTAGCCTAGTTGAGATTGACCGCTGGTAAGTAGGGTAGCCCAGCCGTCAGTGGAAAAGAGGCGGTTGAGGAAAAGGGCAATTTGCGATCGCTCCAATCTAAAAACTATGTCTGGTACTGTTTTCTGGTGAGCATTTTTTCCCATCAGACCTAATTCTTCTAACCAGTATCTCAGCGGGTTTTGATGCAAGGTATTAATAGCCTCCATTCCCGGGCCGGCTAGTTTTTTGGGAGCGACATCTAAAGTTTCACAGATGCGACTAAATAATTTTTGCTTTGGGAATGCCAATCCTAGCACCCAATCCGAGGCTAAATCGGGTGAAACCTTCAATATTTTAGCAAATTCTTTAACATACAAATGTTGTTCTTTAAGGACTTTTTGCAAATTCAGACCAAAGAAAGATATTTTGTCTTTGTAACTGTCTCGATCGCCCATGACGTAATATTCTGGTGCGCGTCTCCCTTGATCGTTGTATCGCAGCCTAAGACCTCCGAAGCTAGTAGCAGCCTTAGCAAAGTCTTCTAGTATAGCAGTATTTCCATTGGTGAAGTGCGGCGCGCTGCGTGTCAAACACCCATCGCCAATTAGATAAGCCAATAACTTAACTTCACAGTCACGAATGGTTTCTTTACCAAAAACATCCATCCTGCGGGGTACAGCAATTTTATCGCCTGCTTGTATTTCCCCCAACTGCCGCCAACCCTTAATTGTTAAAAATGGGTGTGTAATTGTAGTTTCTATAAAGCGTCCCAATCTGGTTGTGACGCGAAATACAGGCTTAATTCCATCATCTATAAAAGCAGATGGTCTAGTTAGATGAAACTTCCAATCTTTTCCTAAAGTTAGTAATTCAGCTTGACGTTTTTGATAGATTTCTTCAATGGTAGCAAGGCTTCCATCGCTTTGAAGCGTTATGGTAGAGCTTGCTTGGCATTTGCCCATTGCCGGCCTGGCAGCAACGATGATTAAATCCGATCGCTGAAAGCCGCCTGTCATGGCATCTAAATCATAAAAACCGCACGGAATACCGGGAAGCGTGAGGCCTTCATTGCGATTTTCTAAGTCTTGAAATGTTTGGTTTAGGGTTTCGCCGATCGATACTAAATCTTGTTGCGGGCGGTCTTGAGTGATGCCGAAAACTTCTTGTTCGGCACGGTCTAAGACTGTTTCTAGTGGCGCTGATGTCTCGTAACCTAATTGTACTATGTTGTTGCCCGCTTCGATCAATCGGCGCCGCTGATATTTGTCTTCGACTAAAGCTGCATATTGGTCGATGTTGACTGCTGAAACTGTGCGATCGACTAATTGTGCTAATTTAGTTAATCCTCCGACTTGTTCTAACTGGTTGCGATCCGTCAGCCAAGTCGTTACGGTCATTAAATCCGTCGGTTGACCTTGCAAAAATAGCCCTAATGCCGATCGATAAATGACTTGATGAGCGGTGATGGCAAAAAACTCTGGTCGCAAGATTTCAGAAATTCGGGAAATAGCTTCGGGGTCGATTAAAATCCCGCCCAAAATTGCTTCCTCTGCCTCTATATTTGTCGGCATCAAATCGCTCATTAGTCAATAGTTATTGGTTATTGGTTATTGGTTATTGGTTATTGGTTATTGGTTATTGGTTAGTGGTTATTGGTTAGTGGTTATTGGTTATTGGTTAGTGGTTAGTGGTTATTGGTTAGTGGTTAGTGGAAAAACAAATGACAATGCCCTATGCCCTATGCCCTATGCCCTATGCCCAATTCCCTATGCCCAATTCCCTATGCCCAATTCCCTATGCCCAATTCCCTATGCCCTATGCCCAATTCCCAATTCCCAATTCCCAATTCCCAATACCAAATTACATCGGGACAACTTGAACATCAACTTCGGCGGTAACTTCTGCGTGGAGTTTGATTTCAGCTTTGTATGTACCAGTGCCGCGAATTTCGGGCAGGGTGATGCCGCGCCGATCGACTTCTTGACTGGTAGAGTTGAAGATCAGCTCTGCTACTTCTTGGTTGGTGACTGTACCAAAAATCGCGTCTCCTTCGCCGACTTGCTTGGAGATGATGAAAGGCCCGGCTGCTTCCAGGGCGGTTTTGCGGACTTCGGCTTGCTGCTTGAGCTCTAGCTGGCGCAGTCTTTCTTCTTCTCTGCGGCGGGCTGCTTGCTTGAGAATGCCGGGAGTGGCTTTAAATCCCATTCCTTGGGGTACTAGGTAGTTGCGGGCGTAGCCTGGGGCTACTTCTACTACGTCGCCAGCTTTGCCGAGTTTGCTGACATCTTTGTTTAAAACTAATTGGACGCGCTTGGCCATGATCGTTGATTGTGGGGTTTTAACTGCAACTTTCTATAATAGCGAAGTTTGACGGGCGATCGCAAGGGAGAAGGAAGAGTTGGCAGTTGGCAGTTGGCAGTTGGCAGTTGGCAGTTGGCAGTTGGCAGTTGACAGGACTAAGAGTCCTTCTTAATCAGGTTCGTAGTAAGGACGAAGAGTCTTCTCCGATTTCTGCACCACCTTCGCTGTAGACGGATGAATGCACCAAAAATGATATCTCATCCTTATTCCGTGGGACTTCTGTCAACTGTCAACCGTCAACCCTTCGACGGATCTGACTGACAAGCTGTCAACTGTCAACTGTCAACTGTCAACTGACTGCGAACCTATTATGGGTTTTTTAGCTTTGGGCCGATCGCCCGCGCTACTGTAGCAACTAACTGGGTTGGATCGATCGGCTTAGATAAGTGCTTTTGAAATCCGGCTTGCAAAACTTGACGCTCGTTGGCTTCTCCAGCATAGGCTGTTAGGGCGATCGCCACTAGCCCCCGATACTCGGGCGCGAGCTGAGTGCGGATGTGACGGATCAGCATATACCCGTCCATCTCGGGCATTCCGATGTCGCTGACGATCAGATCCGGTGCAGTTTGGGCGATCGACAGCAGCACCTCAGCAGCAGATGACAGGGAAATCACCTCTGCACCCGCGTCCTCTAGCACGAAGGCGACAAAATCGCGCGAGTCCGGCTCATCATCTACTACCAAAATTCTCAATCCAGCGAGCGGCAAAGATGAAAGATTGGCACTCTCAGATGAATGACGTTCTGTCTCATCCTGCGTTCTAGAATCATCATTTAATAGCGGTAATCTCACCGTAAACGTCGCTCCTTGACCTTCTCCGGGGCTTTCTGCAAACACCCTTCCGCCGTGAAGTTCAATCAGTTGGCGGACGATCGCCAATCCCAATCCCAAACCGCCAAATTTGCGAGTTGTGGCGCCGTCTTCTTGTCGGAAATGCTCGAAAACATAGGGCAAGAAATCGGGAATAATCCCTTTACCCGTGTCTGAAACTTGAATTTGAACTTCGTGTGCGATTTGCGCTAATTTAACTTCTACTCGACCGCCTTCGGGCGTGAATTTCACCGCGTTAGATAACAAGTTCCACACAATTTGCTGCAAGCGACCTGTATCGCCGACAACGAGTCCGATATCTGGATTTAAGATTGTTTGAATTTGAATCTTTTTAGCTTCGGCTGCTAGTTGCACGGTTTCCAAAGCAGACAAGATAATGGTGCCGACATTCACCGGAGCAACATTCAATCTGAGTTTTCCTTGCAGAATCCGAGACACGTCGAGCAAGTCTTCGATTAATTGAGATTGCAGTCGGGCGTTGCGTTCGATCGTCTCGAAGGCTTGGGCGGTTTTAGCCGCGCTCAGTTTGCCGCCGAGCAGCAGTTGCGACCAGCCTAAAATCGGATTTAAGGGCGATCGCAACTCGTGAGAAAGCACCGCCAAAAACTCGTCTTTAATCCGGTTAGCTCGTTCGGCTTCCGCGCGCGCCGTTTGTTCCAATTGCAGAACCATATCGCGCTCGGTTTCCACTTGTTTGCGCTCTGTAATGTCGATCGCAGAACCGATATAACCCTCAAATTGTCCGCTGTCGGTAAATCTGGGAGCCGCCGCATCCAGCGCCCAAGAATATCCGCCATCTTTGCGCCCCAAGCGAAATTCCATGCTGTAATGTTCCTGGCGTTCGTTGGCCCTCAAAAATCCGTTAAGGGCGTATTCTCGGTCTTCTGGATGCACCGCGTTTATCCAACCAAATCCCAAACCTGTTTCCTCAGTTTGACCTGTGAATTCATACCAGTTGTCGCTCAAGAAAGTGCAGTAGCCTGTAGAGTCTGTTACCCAGACCATAAATGGAGCGTTGTTAGCCATATAGCGGAATCGCTGTTCGCTCTCTTGCAGCGCGGCTTCTGATTGTTTGCGTTCTGTGATATCCCGACAGACAATCACTCCGCCTGTGATTTCTCTGCTGGTATCAACTACCGGATAACCGCTGATACTGATCCAGCGATCTTCGCAATCTTGGTGGCGGACAAATATCGCTACATCATTGACATATTCACCTTTGATTGCTCTGGTTAGAGGTAGTTCCTCCTCGGGGAAAAGGGTTTTTTGGTCTGGCAAAAATAGTCCGTAGGTGCTCGACCATTCCTGAGAGGATTTTTCATTGGTTAGCTGACCGAATATTCTCACGGCGGCGCGGTTAAACAGCACAAACTCCCCTTGTTGGTTGGCGAGAATCAAACCGTCACCAATGCTGTCTATAATTACTTGGAGTAACTTCGTTTTTTCTTGCAGTGCGACTTCGGCTCGCTTGCGTTTTGTGATGTCGTTGGAGATGCCAATCAAGCCGATTACTTCTCCGGCTTCGTTGCGGTAGGGAGCTTTCATTCCCAGAAAAGTCCGAACGCCATCGGGAGATTCTTCGACGATTTCTGTTTGACCGGATTCCATAATCCGCCGATCGTTTTCCGAGACTGTGGCTCCCAGTTCTGCTACTGCGTATAAATCGCGATCGCGCCGGCCAATTACTTCAGCAGCAGGTTTTCCCAGCGCCTCCAGGGTGGCTGGATTGGCATAAATAATACATCCTTGTCGATCTTTAACAAAAATTGGCGTGGGCGCTGACTCGTTAATTACGTTCAAAATTGCATTTTTTTGCCGCAGTTCTTCTTCTGTGCGTTTGCGATCGCCAATATCGCTCCAATAAGCCGTAAGTCCATCGGCTGCTGGATAGACGCTGACTTCTATATACCTTTGAAGCGACGGCGAAAACTCTTCAAACTTGACAGAAACTTGCTCGGAAACGACTCGATGAAATTCTTGATACAGCCTTGAGTTGGATTCTGCTTCGGCGGGGAATATCTCCCAGATCGATCGACCTAACAAGTCGTTTCTCGATCGCACCAGAAGTTTTTCAGCAGTGGCATTAACGTAGGTATAGCGCCATTGTGCATCGATCGCGATAAAGGCATCGGTAATACTTTCGATAATATTGCTGACTTGCTGGTTTGCCAATTGCAGCGCGAGTTCAGCGTTTTTGCGATCGGTGATTACTTCGGAAAAAATCATGATCCCGCCAATCTCACCGCTGTTGGTTCGCCAAGGGTGAATTTCCCAGCGCACCCAGTCTATCGAACCATCAGCGCGGGGAAACGGATCTTCTGGACACATTTCGACTGCTCCCGCCAGACAGCGCTGGTGGATTTGTCTCCAACGATCGGACAATTCTGGAAATATCTCGTAGTGCGATCGACCTACAATGTTTTGAGCGCCCAGCCCGTAACTTTCCAGCCAGCGATCGCTCACCAGCATATACCGCATCTGGCGGTCAAACATCGCCACCCCCGCAGGCGAATGTTTGACGAACAGCCGCAGTTGCTCTGACTGTTCCCGCAGGCGATTTTCCGCCTGTTTGCGATCGCTGATGTCTTTGAAAAGTATGGCGACTTTGCGGCTCTGGGGCTCGCTCGTGCGGAACGCTGAAACCTCAAACCAGCGGTTCATGGCTTCGGAGCCGTGTTCAAAGCTCGCTGGTTCGCCTGTCAGCGCAACTTTGCCGTAGATCTCGAACCAATAATTTTCGAGTTCTGGAACGAGCTGCCGCGCAGTTTTGCCCGCAGCTTGTACGAGTCCGGTTTGTTTCTCAAAGGCCGGATTGATTTCCAAAAAGCGGTAATCGATCGGCTTTTGGTTGTCGTCAAACAGTATTTGGATGACGCAAAAGCCTTCGTCTAGGGACTCAAACAAAGTGCGGTAGCGTTCCTCAGAGTCGCGCAAAGCTGCCTCCGCTCGTTTGCGATCGCTAATATCCACAAACGCCGAGACACAGCCGCAGACTGCGCCCTGTGCGTCAAATAACGGCACCGCATTCATCAACCAATCAAACGTCGCCCCATCCGATCGCACCATTTGAAATTCCGCATCTCGCAATTCGGCACCCGAAGCCGCCGCCCGCTGCATTGGGTGCTCTTCTGGCGGGATTTCCTGGCCGTTGCTAAGCAGTCTGAAGGGAAGGAGTGCGGCTTCGTCTCCGCTTGCAGAAACATTGGCATCCGGCCGCACTGTTAGCATCGACTGAGCAAACCTGTTAGTGCGAATTACATTACACTCTGGATCGTGGGCGATCGCGATCCCGACGGGTACAGCATCAAATATTGATTGCAGTTCGTTAACTCTGCGCTGTAGTTCCTGGTTGAGCCGTTGAATTTCTTTTTTGCGAGCTTTGCGATCGGTAATTTCGTACACTGTCACATTCACGCCCAACACGCGATCGTCCTGGGCTTTCAGCGGATAGAGACTCAACAGCCAACTACGTTCTACTCCCGGCTGCGCTGAGTTTTCCCCGTGAATTTCGAGCTGTTCGACGGGAACTTTAGTGGCTATAACTTCTCGGTAAAGCGGCTCTAAATCATCAGCTTGTTGCGGCAAGATTTCGCGCAATGTTTTACCGATGTGGGCGGCGGCGGGAACTCCGTTAATTTCTGCGAGGCGCGAGTTGATGCGGACAAATCGCAAGTCGGTATCGATAAAGCAAAGTCCGATCGGCGCGCTAGCATAAATTGCCTCGATTTCTGCTAGTTGTTGGTGCGCCGTTTGCCCTTGTTTAATAAAAGCAGCCCGATCGGCTTTCTGCTCGGTAACATCTTGAAAATAAACGGCAATTCCCGATGCGATCGGATAAGCTCGTACCGCATACCAAGCATTGAGCGGCCCATAAAAAGATTCAAAACTAACTGTAACTTGCTCTGTGGCGCAGCGGCGAAATTCCTGATCGAACAAACTGCCCGCAGACTCGGGAAACTCTTCCCAAACGGTGTTGCCGATCAAATCTTTCGAGAGTCGATTTATCCACCGCGCCGCTTGAGAATTAACGTAGGTAAACCGCCAGTTTCGATCCAAAGCAAAGAACCCGTCGGAAATACTTTCGAGGGTGTCTGACTGTTGTTGGGCGGGCGCGTCACCGACGAATCTTGGCCCAGGTTGACCGATTTCTATAAAGGTGGTAACTACGGCGTAGGGAGTCGATCGATCTCCCTGAAATAAAGGTTGAGAATTGATCTTCAACCAAATCAATTCTCCCTGTGGTTGATAGAAGCCCATGATGACATTTGAGCAGGGTTTCCCGGTTTGCAGCGCCACCATAGACGGGTGCATCTCCCCAGGAAAATCCGAGCCATCTTCACGCAGAGTCTGCCACGGACAGTTGATGGAAGTGTTTCCCTGCATTTGTTCTGCTGTCATCCCCAACAGTTTCTCGGCGCGAGAATTGCACGCCTGAATGCTGCCGTCTGCCAATTGCAGAACCATCCCTACATCTGTTTGCAAAGCTGCACTCGGGTTGAGTGCTTTGTTAGAATCCTCTGAAACAGAGGAGTCTATTTTCGCTTGGGGTTCAGTATTGCCTAGATTTTTCATCTTTTAACAAAGATCGTTTTACTTGTGGCAAAGCTAATCGTACTCATCAATTATATATAAGGAAATAATCACAAAAACTTTTGATGCAAACAGGCTGACAATTCAAACCTCAGAGAGATGTCGATCGTTCTGCTGGAATTTCAATATCTCGACAATTTATTTTATACCAGAGCTCCACGCCTTGACCAGTTGTGTAAGCAAAGGCGAGAGGCAATTTTCTGGCTGTGGCAAATGAGCGATCGGTCTCATCATTATTCAACGTTTCTGTAGATTGCGATCGCCTGCTGTTGCTTGTTTTCGAGGGCGATCCGATCGCACTTGCGCGCAGGTAACGAAAAACCCAATTGCTTTAACTAAACCCGATCGCAAATTTTGGCAAGGCTATCTTGGTGTTAACGGTAAATGGCGATCGCATTTACCCAATATAGCGGTCTATTTTTCCTCCAGTGCCACGGCTCTTCTGATGTTTAGACCGATCGCCTTTTACTTTGGTTCGTGCCCCCAACTTAACCCAATACAGACATTTATAGCCCTTCTCAAAAAGATGAGGTACGCATGGGCATAGGGCATATGTCATAGCTCACTTTTTTGAGAAGGGCTATACCAGAAAGAATTGGTTGAAAGCCTCTCCTTTTTAAAGAAAAATTAAAATCAGACGATTCATTACTCCAAGACCCTTCCTTCTTTTGTCAACTGTCAATTGTCAACTGTCAACTGTCAACTGTCAACTGTCAAAATCGGTCTTTCATCCCGCGCAATCGAGCGAAGGTTTGCACTGAATCTTGACTGTTGGCGACTGACTGAAGACTCGGAAAATCCCAGCGCAAAAAGGGGTTTGTGCTTTTCTCGATGCCGATCGATGATGGTATTGTAGGTTGCGATCGGCTGCGAGCTTCTTTAACTGCTGCCAAGCGCTGCTGTAACTCAGGATTGTCGGGATCTACACTAATGGCAAATTGCAAGTTTGTCAGCGTGTATTCGTGGGCGCACCAAACTCTGGTATTGTCGGGCAAGTTTCGCAATTGTTCGAGGGAAGCTAGCATTTGGGCGGGAGTGCCTTCTTTGAGTCTGCCACAGCCTCCAGCAAACAAAGTGTCTCCACAGAACAATTCGCCCGTTTCCCCTGGGTTGCTGGGCGGGAAATAGTAGGCTATGTGGGCTTTTGTGTGGCCGGGCACGAAGAAAATTTCGGCGGTTCGATCGCCAAATTCAACGCGATCGCCCTGATGTAAAAATACTTGCTGTCCGGGAATTCTGCCTCGGTCTTCGGCGCCGCCGTAAACTGTAATTTGGGGAAAGCGATCGATCAGTTGCTGGTTGCCGCCTACGTGATCGCGATCGTGGTGCGTGTTGAAAATTGCGATTAATTCGGCTTTGAGCGATCGCACTTGCTGCAAGACCGGTTCTGCTTGCGCTGGATCGACCACTGCTACTGTATGGCGATCGGGGTCGTACAGCAAGAAAATGTAATTGTCCGACAGTACCGGAATCCGATAGACCTGCATAGAAAACAGCCTCTCTAGAAAAAATATTATACAATTAAAATATTGTGAGCGTGTTCCGAAGGCATAATGCAGAATTCTATAATCAGCGCATCTATCTTTGGAAGTAAAACTCTGATACATTGTTTCTGCTGTTCCACAAATTGCTTTGCAGTCTGGTACAGACGATTTTTAGGTCGAGAACTCCCAGCAGCTTTAAATATTCTGACATAAATGCGATCGAATAAATGCGAACATCTCAAAACAAATCCAACTTAACAATTTCTCAAATGGTCGATCGGATTGTCACGTCTGGCAAAATCTCTCGCCGGGAACATTTAGTTTTGACTTCTACGATCCTATCTGATGATAAAATTTCAGAGGAGGATCGATATCAAATCAATCGGATATTTGATTACATCCAAATTGGTCGCCTCAAGTTCATCGATTGAGCTGGTAAATTCACAAGATAATCCACAGTTGCAGTTAACGCCGATCCCCCCTAACCCCCCTTAAAAAAGGGGGGGACAAGAGAATTCTCTTTCGTCCCCCTTCTTAAGGGGGATGCGAGGGGGATTTCCGGGGCATAAACAGGCTTAACCCAACCGTATTGCAATCTCATCGACAGTTACAGCTACAAAACAACCCAGAATAATATGAGTACAGAAAAACCAACAATTTTGGTAACAGGCGGAGCTGGATATATTGGCTCTCACGCAGTATTAGCGCTGAAAAATGCCGGTTACGGTGTAGTGATTTTAGATAATTTAGTTTACGGCCACCGAGATATAGTAGAGCAGGTTTTGCAAGTAGGGTTAGTAGTTGGTGATACAAACGATCGGGCACTTCTCGACAACTTGTTCGCCACCCACAACATTGCAGGGGTAATGCACTTTTCTGCTTACGCTTACGTCGGCGAATCTGTTACCGATCCAGCTAAATATTACCGGAACAACGTCATCGGCACGATTACACTTTTGGAAGCGATGATTGCTGCTGGGATTAAGAAATTGGTGTTTTCTTCTACTTGCGCGACTTACGGCGTACCGCAGAAAATCCCCCTCACCGAAGACCACCCGCAAAATCCGATCAATCCCTACGGTGCTACTAAGTTAATGGTAGAAAGGATCTTGTCAGACTTTGACGCGGCGTACAATTTTAAGTCTGTTTGTTTTCGCTATTTTAACGCCGCTGGAGCCGATCCGAACGGGTTGTTAGGAGAAGATCACAAGCCCGAAACTCACCTGATCCCGTTGGTGTTGTTCGCTGCTTTGGGAAAACGAGATTCGATCGCAATTTTCGGCACCGATTACGATACTCCTGACGGTACTTGCATTCGCGATTACATTCACGTTAACGATTTAGCCTCGGCTCACATTTTAGGACTAGAATATTTGCTAAATGACGGCAAATCAGATTTCTTTAATTTGGGGAACGGCGGCGGGTTTTCCGTAAAAGAGGTGATTGAAACAGCCCGCCAAGTGACGGGAAAAGAGATTAAGGCTGTGGAGTGCGATCGGCGTCCGGGAGACCCGCCTAGTTTGGTTGGCAGCAGCAAAAAGGCGATCGAAACCTTGGGTTGGTCTCCAGAATATCCCGACATTAAGGATATTGTAACTCACGCTTGGCAGTGGCACCAAAAACGTCATCACCCTTAGTCTGTAGGGTGCGCGCCGCGCACCTTACCTTAACCAAAATAGCGACTATGTTGATAATATCTGCTAAATCGGGACAACTAGGCAACAGACTGCTGCTTTTTGCCAATTTCATAGCTTGGGCGATCGAGCATAATTGCACTGTCCTCAATCCAGCTTTTGAAGAATATGCAGAATTCTTTGTAGACACGAACAAAGATTTATTGTGCTGTTATCCTCCTCCATATTTTACCGTATCAGGTAACAGATTTATCAGAAATCAATATTTTAAATTCATCAATAATTTAAGCAATAAAAATATCTTTAAAACGCAAGAAATTACCAGAGAAAAGCCGTTTAATTGGATAAATTATCGGGATATTCAAGCAATAAAAAATAGTTCAATTGTTTGTTTTAAAGGCTGGTTATTTCGAGATGGCTGGTTTGTAGAAGATTTGCCAAAGTTGTATAAGTACGCCGATGAGATTAGATCCTACTTTACACCATTACAACAATATAAAATCAATGTAAATAGTTTGATATTGAATGTAAAAAATAACGCAGATACGATCGTTGGAGTTCACATCCGTCAAGGGGATTATGCTCAGCACCAAAAGGGGAGATACTTTTACACAACTGAGCAATACTTAGAAGTGATGAATTCAATAGTCAAACTATTTGAAAGTAACAAAATCAAGTTTTTGATTTGCTCTAATATTCAGCAAAATCCTAAGTTATTTGATGATTTTAACTGCGTTTTTGCTAACGGTCATTTAATCGAAGATATCTATGCTTTGGCTGAGTGCGACTATATTGTCGGGCCGCCTAGTAGTTATACTATGTGGGCTTCTTTTTATGGCGAAAAACCTCTTTATATGCTCAAAAATATCAATAAAGTAATTAACTTGAAAGATTTTGTGCATTTTTATGAATGGGAAGGAATTTTTAATTATCGAGATAACTGGAACGAGAGTTTTTGGGAGTGGACGCACTAATGAAACTAGCAACTAAGGGATTTATCACTATTTTAACAGGTCTTTACTCTTTCCAAGATTGCGTTCATTTTCTGGCGTCCGTCAGGAAATTTCACCAGGAACCAATTATTATTTTAATAGATAGAGTACCTCGAATTTTATATCCTTTACTTCAGGTGTTTGGAAATGTCATATTGCAAAGAGCACCCTCTCACGAAAATCCTGTTTTAGCATCGCGCCAAGCCAAGCTGGCTTTGTACGGAGAATCTCTGTTTGAGAAAACTATTTATATGGATTGCGATATTTGTTTGCTGTCGCCAATAGATGAGGTTTTCGGCTATCTTGATGAGGTAGATTTGTTGGTGACAGAAGATGTGCAGCCTGCGATTGCGAAAGCGAGCAATTTATTAAGAGTCAAGCAAGATATTCTGTCAACTTTGCAGTCTGTGGGATTGCCACTAAACAAAAATACCATTCAATACAATGGCGGATTTATTGCTTTTACGAAAAGCAGTACAAATCAGGAATTGTTCGCGGAATTTAAGAAATATTTCGAGATAGTAGTGGCGCATCAAAATGTGCTACTTTTGAAAGACCAGGGTGCTTTTGCTGCTGCTATTGAATCTGTGAAACCGCAAATGAGAACATTGTCCCCTGTGTACAACTATTTGGATAAGTGGAAAGATGCTTATGCGATCGACAAACCGATAAAAGTCATGCACTGCACCTACCCCTACCGCCCGCAGTACGCAAAGAACGTCACGCGATCGCTTTTTACTCGAATAGTCGATCGCACCGCTAAAATATTTTTACCAAATCAAATTAACAATCCCTGGCGCTTAAAATAAACTTGACCAACTTACTACTCTAGGCCGTGCAACATTATACCAAAGAATTATATCAATACTTACAAACAACCTCCTACGAATCAGCCACAGAAATTATCCCTATCCTTTGGGAATTCGTGCAGCCCAAACGAGTAATTGATGTCGGTTGCGGTACGGGGACTTGGCTGTCCGCATTCCAAGAATTCGGCGTTGAAGATTTTTTAGGAATAGACGGTGATTGGGTAGATATCAAAATGCTAGAAATCCCTGAAAACAAGTTTTTAGCATTAGATTTAACCCAACCTTTGCGCGTCCAACAACAATTTGATTTAGTTGTTTCTCTAGAAGTAGCAGAACACTTGCCCCCAGAGTGTGCCCGAGTATTTATAGAGTCTTTAGTGAAGCTTGGCCCAGTGATTTTATTCTCTGCCGCAGTACCATTTCAAGGGGGAACAAATCACGTTAACGAACAGTGGCCAGACTATTGGGCGAAACTCTTTCAAGAGCAAGGATATGTGGCGATTGACTGCATGAGACATAAAATATGGCAAAATGAGCGAGTTAAATGGTACTACGCCCAGAATATACTTATATTTGCGAATCGGGAATATTTAACAACAAATCCAGTCTTGCAAAAAGAGGCAGCGAGAACTAACATTTTTCAGCTTTCCTTAATTCATCCGCAGCTTTACTTGCGAACGGCATCAGCAGCTACCAAATTAAGACAAGAAATCAAAGATATTTTAGCCTTAAAAGATCCAAGGATTTCACTGAAAAAAATATTTTTTGCTTTGCTACCCTTGACAAAAGATCGTTTAAGCAGGAAAATAAAGCAACTTTTTTAATAAAAAATTACCAAGTGAAAGTTTCATTAGTGGTGAGCGATTTGTCTGGAGGAGGTGCAATTCGTGCTTTTCTACTAGCTCAAGTCCTAATCGAGCTTAAATGTGATGTAGAAGTTGTGGGATTTCAGTTTGGTAAGGAATTGTATGCTATTCCTCCGACAGGCATCCCCGTATGTGCGATACCGGGGAAAAACTATCCAGGGTTTTTGATGGATGTTCAAAAATTATTGAAAAAAATCGATGGGGATATTATTTATGCAGTGAAACCTAAGCCTACAAGTTTTGGTTTATCGCTGCTCAAAAAACTCGATACTCGCCGCCCTCTCATTTTAGACATTGATGACTGGGAACTTAGCTGGTTCGGCGGTGACGAATGGAAATATCGCCCTTCTTTTAAGCAACTTTATCGAGATATTTTTAAACACAATGGTCAATTGCGAGAACCGGATCATCCGCTATATGTCAAGTGGATGGAAGGTTTAGTTTCCCGTGCTGATGCTGTCACCGTTGATACAGAGTTTTTAAAACAGCGTTTTGGTGGTGTATATTTGCCTAATGGTAAGGATACTGAAATGTTTGACCCTGTTAAATACAATCCTGAATTGAGCAGAGAGCGTTACGGCTTGTCGGGCTATAGAGTTCTGATGTTTCCCGGGGCGCCGCGTGCTCACAAAGGTGTTGAGGATGTTTTGATGGCCCTCGAACAGTTAAATGAGCCCGATTTAAAATTAGCGATCGTCGGCGGAAGTCCTTATGATGATTATGATGATAGACTTATGCAACAATGGGGTCGTTGGGTTGTTAAACTGCCAAAATTTCCTGTGGAAACGATGCCGGAAGTTGTAGCGGCTGCTCACGTTGTCGTTGTTCCTCAGCGAGACACTCTGACAGCGGTGGCTCAGTTTCCGCTCAAGCTGACAGATGGCATGGCAATGGCTAAGCCTGTTTTGTCTACGCGCGTGGGAGATATTCCTACAATTTTAGGCGGAACTGGTTATTTAGTCGAACCTAGTTCTCCCGATCAAATTTCCCAAAAAATTAAATGGATATTTCAAAATTTTACAGCCGCCAATTTCCAAGGAATGAAAGCTCGGGAAAGATGCGTGAAAAAATATAGTATTCAAGCAATGGCACCGATACTTTCAGATATAATTGCAGGTAGCTATAGGTGAAATTGAAGCGACTGAATGGAGGAAGAAAAACTGGCTGTAATTAAAGAATATTTTGAGATGCCGTACTGTTTAGCTGGGAATGCTTCATGTCTGCCAATAAGCTACTCCTAAAATTTGCGAGACGATATCCGGGCAGGATTGTGTTAACTGTGATGCTGGGCTTTGCTGGGGCTTTATTCAGCGGTATCAGCACTACTCTGATTGTACCAGTGCTTTTAATTTTTTTGGGGGAAGCTATCGAGCTGCGCGGCGCTCCACCTCTCATTAAAAGTTTGATGTATCCCTTTGAGGGAATGCCGGAAAATCAGCGTTTAATGTTGATGACCGGGGCGATTGTTCTGGCAATTATATTAAAAAATCTTGCTAGCTATATTAATACTTTAGTCGCCACTTCTCTGACGCGCTCTCTGACTTTTGATTTGCGAGAAGCAGGTTTGCGGTTGTTGTTAGAAGTAGATTTAGATTTTTATTCTAAAACTAAAGTCGGGGATTTGATTAATAGATTGGGCGGAGAGATTGGCCGGACTGCGAGTGCAGTTGGTACGGCAATTGGAATGTTTACTACCTCAGTCACTGTTTTGGTGTTTCTGGGTTTGCTGCTTTCTATATCGTGGAAGTTGACGTTGACATCTACGCTTTTGTTGGGATTGGTTGCTTGCACAAATCAATATATTATTAACCGTTCTAAGCATTTTGGTCTCGTGCTTTCTGAAATGTCGAAAGATTATTCGGTGAGGGTGCTGGAAACCATGACTGGGATTCGGCTAGTTAAGTCAACGGGTAACGAAGAAAGGGAGTATCAGCGGATTAAGCATTTAATTCAAAGGCGAGAACACGCGGATTTTCAGGCTCAGGTAAATTATGCGGCGATTGCCCCAATTAACGAAGTTGTTAATTTGATCGTGATAATTTTGATTGTATTTATCGGTCGTACAATATTTGCTAATGAAATTGAGTCTATTTCAACTGTTCTGCTGACCTATTTATTGGTACTTTTTAGGTTAATTCCTTTGATTTCTCAGTTGAATAGCGGGCGGAGTCAATTTGCTAATACGTCAGCTAGCGTAGAAGTAGTTGATGATTTTTTGAGCTGCGATGAGAAGCCTTTTATGCTGAACGGTTCTGTGCCATACACTCATTTGCGATCGGGAATTAGTTTTAATAAAATATCTTTTAGTTATCCGAATCACAAAAATTTAGTTCTTCAAGGAATTGATTTATTTCTACCTTACGGCACTACTTTGGCTTTGGTAGGAACTTCGGGTTCTGGGAAGTCAACTTTGGCAGATTTACTGCCGAGATTTTACGATCCTACTGAAGGTAGTATCTCGATAGATGGTAGAGATTTGCGCGAATTTGAGCTAAAAAGTCTCAGAAAGGCGATGGGTATTGTTAGCCAAGATACGTTTTTGTTTAATGCTTCGGTGCGCGAAAATATTGCTTACGCTAGGCCCGATGCGACGGAGGCTGAAATTGTGGAAGCGGCGCAGGGGGCGAATGCTTATGAGTTTATTGAACGGTTGTCGGAGGGGTTGGATACTCAAATTGGCGATCGCGGTGTGATATTATCGGGAGGGCAGCGTCAGAGGATTTCGATTGCTAGGGCTTTGCTGCAAAACCCGGAAATCTTGATTTTAGATGAGGCAACGAGTTCGCTGGATACGGTTTCGGAAAGATACGTGCAATCGGCGATCGAGAAACTGAGTTGCGATCGCACAACCTTAGTCATCGCCCACCGCCTCTCCACAGTCCAAAAAGCCGACAAAATCGCCGTGATCGATCGCGGACAAGTCGTAGAAATCGGTTCTCACGAAGAATTGCTAGCCAAAGGAGGTTACTACACTCGCTTGTATTCAATGCAATTTGCGGAAGAAACCGCCCGCGATGAAGCTTTGATTAGAGGTTCTTACGAAATTCGCACTCGCCTGACTCCGATGATAGCTTACCTGAAGTTGCTAGTAGATGAAATGGTTGATTCTCCCGAAGAAAGAGATGAGTTAATCAGAGAATCATATCACTCGGCTGCTAATATTTTCAAAACTTTGGAATTTATAGAAAATACTATTAAACGTCAAGCAACAAAATAGTTATTGGTTATTAGTTATTTGTTATTAGAATAGTAGTGCGAGCGTCTCGCTCGCGATCCAGCCGCGAGGGAGACGCTCGCACTGAATCCAGTTTACCAATATACCAATTACCAATTACCAATTACCATTACCAATTCCAATGTCGAAATACTATGTATTTTTCACCAGAAATATCTTGCCACAACCGAATGTAGCCAGCTTAGTTCAAGTTGCACACTCAGCAAATGCCGCAGCAAATCTCGGTTATCCAGCAGTTTTGGTATATATCCGTAAAGGATGGAAGGCTTTTAATCCAGTTGATTGGTTTCATCCTTTTCAACCGAGAAAACCCGATGCAAAACTTGCTCAAATATACAATATTCAAGAGCAATTAAAAATAGCATACTTACCGATGCCGTGGCCGATCGACCTTTTGAACAGCAAGTGGACAAGTTCCAGTACAATAGTCTCAAAATACTACTTGCCAATTCACCTGCTGAAATCGACTAAAATTGTTCATACTCGCGACTGGAACTTTGTTAAAGCTGCCATTAAACACGGGATTCCTGCTATCTACGAACAACACCACCACGAAGATAAGAAGTTTGAGCCGGAGGTTGTTAATAATCCTCTCTTTCAAATTGCTGTAACTGTTGCAGATACTGTGCGATACAGCATGATTCAAAATGGGATGCCAGCGGAAAAAGTCATTATGCTGCACAATGGTTTTAACCAGTTGTTTCTGGTGAGACAAACAGACGCAGCCGAGAATTGGCGGCAGCGATTATTAGCAGGTGGAAGGCAATATTTAGCGGTGTATGCGGGTGGGCTGTACCCGTTTAAGGGTGTGGATATGCTGGTGGATGTGGCGCGGGTGTTGCCGGAAGTTCAATTTGCGATCGCCGGTGGGGATTCATCCCAAGTAACAGCTTACCAGCAGTTAGCCAAAGACAAGCAAGTTAACAACATCAATTTTCTCGGCTACCTGCCTCAAAATCAACTAGCCAGCTTGCTGCAAGCCGCCGATGTTTTGACTCACCCTCACTGTCAGACAGAGGCCGCGACATTCACATCTCCTTTGAAGTTCTTTGATTATATGGCATCGGGAACTCCTATTGTTGCCACAGAGATTACATCTTTAATGGAATTCAAATCTGGAAATATAGCTGCCATTTGGTGCGAACCTGATAACCCGCACAAGTTCGCGCAAAGCATTCGAGATAGTTTAGCAAAATATCCGAGGAGAAGCGAAGGTTATTCACAAACATTGAGTTTTGTCAAGCAGTTTTCGTGGGAAAATAGGATCGAGAGGATTTTGAGTTATGTGGATGAAGAAGTGCGATCGCAAATTATTCATTAGTTTTGTATAATTTTAAATTACCTATTCCTAGCCCCGGCGGTTGAAACCGCGGCTACATAAACAAAGTCCGCCTCCGCGGACTAAGAGAGAAATGAACCCAATAATTATCAGTGCAATCACCACCTATCCAGGCATGAATCAAAGCGATTGGCTGTGGCAACAAACACCTCACAACTTTGGGGAATGGGGCAACATTCAAATGCTCGCCAATCACCCGGAACCAGATTTTTTGCTCATGTATCAATTCGACTTTCCCCGACAGCCTAAACAGCAGTCATGGCTCGACAAAATACGCCGACACGGGCATAATAAACCAGAAAATGACATTCGAGATAAATTCCGCAACGTCCCCCAAGAACGGATTATTTATCTAATCAGAGAACCGCCTTTAGCAGAAGTTATTGAAATTACCAAAGCCAACTACGAACAAGCAAAACTTTATTGCGGTTACGTTTCCGGGCCGGATGATTTTGCGCCCAATCCCAATTATATGCCCGCGATTTGGTATCACTCAAACTCGTTTCGAGAATTGAATGAAATGCCACCACCAACTAAAACTAAATCCTGTTCTTGGATAACTTCGGGCGTTAGTCGCACAGCCAACCACCGACGCAGATTAGATTTTATCAATTTGCTGCAAGAAGCAGAATTAGATTTTGACCTTTACGGGCGAAACTTGCCAAGTTGGGCGCAGGGAAACGGCACGGTTAATAATAAATGGCACGCTGTCGCACCTTATTATTACAATTTGGCTGTGGAGAATTATGCAGAAAATGATTGGTATGTCAGCGAAAAACTTTGGGATGCTTTATTAGCTTGGAATTTGCCGATTTATTACGGCGGTGCGGCGGCGGATAAGTTGTTGCCGGCGGGAAGTTTTTTGCGGCTTCCCAGTTTGGATGAGAAGGGAGTAGAATTTATTAAAGAGGTGATTGCTACGCCGGATTGTTGGCATGAAGCGAGGGATAAAATTGCTGAAGCTAGGCAAATCATTCTCCACGAATTGAACTTGCTCAATTGGCTGTCTAATTTTGTTTGTCAGGAAATAATATCATGTTAGATAATTCGGCGGTTGAAACCGCTTCTATACAAACAAAGTCCGCCTACGCGGACTAATAGATATGAAGGGAATTTGCACGCTAGCAAACGATACAGTTTACGACCAACTAATTGCTTTTCTCAACAGTATTGAAGTTATTTTAGGCTCAAATACTCCTGTCTGTATTTATCCTTTTGACGAACATATCCAGCAAATTCAAGCTGAAATTGCCAAGCGTTCTAATGTTTTTCTGTATGAAGATAGCGCATCTATTCAGCGATGGGATGAATTTATGCAAGCCGCTGCACCTGAGCGCTTAAATCGCAAAAAATTTCGGCTTTACGGCGCGCACCGCCGCTTTTGCGCTTTCGACGGCCCGTTTGCCAAGTTTATCTATCTGGATGCGGATACTTTGGTGATGAATTCTCTTGATGCGGTTTTTGATAAATTAGATAAATATGATTTTGTGGTTTACGATTTTCAATTTCGCGACCCAACTAAAGTCTACAACATTGATTCGCCAAAACTGCTGGAAGTTTTTGAGCAAAATCGGCTCGACTCGGAAATATTTTGTTCGGGATTTTACGGCAGCAAGCAAGGAGTTTTTGACCGTGATACTAGAGAATGGCTGTTAGGTAAACTGCTATCTGGGGAGGCGGAAATTCTCTATGCAGGTGCGGGAGAACAGCCGTTGCTCAATTATATGGTGATGAAAACGGGGATGAACAGCTATAATTTTGCTCGCAGTCTCCCGGATGATGAAAAAACTGGTTGCAGTGTCACTTCCCCACATTTTCAAACCCGAGATAACATTTTGTACGACAAGGGAAATCGCCTGACTTACCTTCATTATATTGGGGTGCAACCGGATTTAATTCGGAGAGTTTGTGCTGGCGAAAATATTGAGTTTCCCTACCGCGATTTGTTTCTACATTACCGCTATCTCCGCGAACCCTCGAAGCGGCCGGTTTTTAGGGAACCGCTAAAGTCTTATGCTGATATTTCTGCGCCGAGTTTGCTAGAAAGAGTCTTGAGAAGGTTGAGGATAAATTTATGAGTCGCGGTATTTATATTGTTGCTAATGATAAGGTGATGGAAAGTGCGATCGCCCTTTTAGCCAGCATACGCCTTTACAATTGTCAAGTACCAGTTTTTTTGATCCCGTTTGACGACAATTATCTGCAAGTCGCTGCCGCCCTCAGCAGCCTCTATGGTGTGCAATTGTACCCAAATCTGGGGTTTGTGGAACAGTTTACCAGGGAAATTGGCCAAATATTCGATCGCAACTTTCTAGCCCTTCCCAACAAAATGCGGAAACTCTGCGCCTGGTTTGGCCCCCTCGACGAATTTCTGTACATCGATACCGACATCATCGTCTTTGAAGACATCGCAGCCAACCTCAACAAACTCTCAGAAGTAGACTTTTTTTGCTGCGACTATCACCACCTCAACGAAAAACTGCGAAATATATTTTCACCCATTGTCAAAGAACAAAATATCTTTACCGACTCACAGCTTCAAGATGTATTCAACAGCGGTTTTTGGGCTTCCCGAAAAGGCACGATTGCAGAATCGCAAATGTATGAAATTTTGCGGGAATGTTCGCAACATCGAGAATATTTTGACTTTACTCAAAATGTCACAGACCAGCCTATACTAAATTATATGATTCTCAAGTTAATTTTCAAACGCTGGAATCTTGTTAAAGATTCAGCAGCAGAACCTGGAAGCTGGGCTGGTTCTACACATTTTCAGGAAATAGATTATGTGCTTTATGACAAAGGCAAAAGATTAAAATATATTCACTGGGCTGGAATACCAATTAAATCCGGTACTCCTTATTGGAAACTTTGGCGATATTATCGTTATTTGGATGAAAGAAAACCAAATTTAATGCAAAAAATCCTTCAGCCTTTCAGTAGATGAGGATAAACTGATATGTTATATTATTATCAACAAGCTTTGAGGAACAGGCAAGATGCCTGTTCCACAATTCATAAATTTTATTGTGGTTTTGACTTTGAACAAGCTTTGAGGAACAGGCAAGATGCCTGTTCCACAATTCATAAATTTTATTGTGGTTTTGACTTTAAACAAGCTTTGAGGAACAGGCAAGATGCCTGTTCCACAATTCATAAATTTTATTGTGCTTTTAACTTTAAACAAGCTTTGAGGAACAGGCAAGATGCCTGTTCCACAGTCAATCATTTTTATTGTGGTGTGGGCATCTTGCCCGCACCTAAACAGTTACTTATTAACAACTATGACTGATGGTATTTATATTCTAGGCAATGATGTGGTTTTTGATCACTTAGTCGCTTTATTGAATAGTCTCGAAGTTAATGGGGCGAAAACTATTCCTGTTTGCATCATTCCCTACGATGATAACTTGCAAAAAGTTCGAGTAGAAATTGCCTCGCGAAGCAATGTTACTCTATTTGACAATGCCGATTCCATCCAATTTTGGGAAGACTTCGCGACTGTAGTTTGGACATCTCACCAAAAAGCTCAAAAAGTTTGGCAAGCTAAAGGTTGGGCGCCAGTTCACTGTTTGGGAATGCACCGAAAATTTTGCTGTTTTGATGGCCCTTTTGACAAGTTTGTCTATTTTGATGCCGACACTCTGTTAATGGGTTCTCTGGATTATATTTATCAAAAACTTGATGAATTTGATTGGGTAGCTAACGATTTTCAATACAAATCTGACCTCAATTATGTCTTTGATTTATCATCAGAAAAACTCGCAGCATTTTTTGAGATTGAAAAACTGGAATCTCAGATTTTTTGTGCTGGTTGGTTTGCTGCAAAAAAAGGTATTTTAAATCGCAATAACTTAGCCGAACTTTTAGATAAATTGACTTCAGGAGAAGCAGAAATTTTGTCTTTGCGGGGAACTGACCAACCTTTATTTAACTATTTAGTCGCCCGCAGCGCTATCTCTTTTTATAATTTTGCTTATCATCAACCTGCACTGATAACGGGAAATCATTGGTCTTCTCAATTTGATGTGATAGATTATGTTTTATACGACAAAGGACGGCGGCTGACTTATTTGCATTACATGAGTATTTCGGCTGCAAAATTTACTCGATTGTGTGCGGGCGAAGATGTTGAGATTCCTTACCGCGATGTATTTCTGCACTACCGCTATTTGAATTCGCCGGAAACACGACCAAAACTCGCGCCTCCCAATTTGTTACTGCGCTTGCAGAGGAATTTCAAAAGTTGGGGTATTCAAAGGGTTAATAATGTTCTATTTAAGTTGCGGATTTTAATAAAGAAGGACTAAAGTCCTTACTACGAACCAACCCTCTTCGTTGTAAAAGAGGGTTGATGTTTAACTATGGTTCTTCAAAAAAAGAATCCAAGTCTAAGGCTTGGGAACCTCCGCGTTGTAGTTCAATTAAAACTTTGGCTAGTTGAGTCCAAACTAGCCATGCTGTTAGTAGTGTCAGGGGCAGGGCTAGAACGTAGGACAGTAATTTGGGGAAGCCGAATATCTCCATTCCTGAAGCTAAAAATACGCAAATTCCGCCGGCCATTCCCAAAAAAGGCAACTGCAATTGTAGACCTTTTAGGTTGGACAAAGTACGGCTAGAACGATTTTTAGACCAGAGTTGTACGGCTTGTTTGAGAGTTGCTTCAAAGGCTAAGCCTGATGCCATACCTGCTATTAATCCAGCAGTCATTAAAAAATAGGGAGGTTCTGGAAAGTAATACACGAATAATTCTTTTGGGGTAATGGGAAAATTGGGAATTGGGGATGGGGAATTGGGAATTGGGAATTGGGAATTGGGAATTGGGAATTGGGAATTGGCAAAAGTAGAATTATTTTTCTTCCTTCTTCCTTCTTCCTTCTTCCTTCTTCCTTCTTCCCTCTTGCTTCTTCCTTCTAATTAAAATCGATTCAGCGCGGCTGTTCCTGCTGTGGAGAACTCTGTCAAAGCGCCTAAAGCAACGTTGAACAAGCGACTTGGTTGCAGGTCTTCTTTGACTAAGTTCCAGAGGCTGCCAACTTCTTCGGTGTGAATTCGATCGTCCTCAATCAAGGCTAACATTACCTGGCGTCTCAAAAACGACCCTTCCTCTGACAGCAAAAATTGCAAGCCGAGTTGGGCTGTGGGTAGCAGGTCGAAACTGCGATCGGATCTGGCGATCGCAATCATCTCCTCTAATCTATTCCACTGGAATTTGCCATCTTTGAATAATACCTCAATCAGGCGACGGCGCAATGCCGGAGATTCTCCGTTTAACAAACGTCGGGCTACATAGGGATAGGCTACCTCAACTATCTTGAAATCTGGATTGAGGCTAAGGGCTAAACCTTCTTCTGTGACGAGAGACCGAATAATTAAGGCAAATTTGGCGGGGACTCGGAAAGGATAGTCGTACATCAACTCCGAAAACTCGTCTGTAATCGTCTTGAAGTTAAAGTCTCCTACCTTTTCGCCGACGATATCGCCGAGGACAGATTCCAGCGCCGGGACGATCGGCATAATATCTGTATCTGGTGTCAAAAACCCAAGTTTTACAAAATCCTGGGCTAACTCTAAATAATCTTTGTTGATCAAGTGAACGACAGAATCAACCAAAGTTTCTTTAGTTGTTTCTTCCATCTGATCCATCATCCCAAAATCGATGTAAGCCATGCGGCCGTCCGCTAAGGCAAACAGATTTCCTGGATGGGGGTCTGCGTGAAAAAAACCGTGTTCCAGTAACTGCCGCAAACCGCTGCGAACTCCGATTTCAATTAAGCTATTAGTGTCTAAACCGGCGGCTTTGACACTTGCCATATCTGTCAGTTTGATACCGTCAATCCATTCGAGAGTGAGAACGCATTTTGCAGTATAGCGCCAGTAAATACTCGGAACTTTTACTGTTGGGTCGTCGGCAAAATTGGTCGCAAATTTTTCGGCGTTGCGGCCTTCGTTGATATAGTCAATTTCCTCGAATAATTTAATACCGAATTCATCGACTATTAAACAGAGGTCGTGACCGAGATTTAGTGGCAACAACGGGCCCAACCATCCAGCAGCCCAGCGCATTAAGTAAAGGTCAAGGCTCAAGATTGGTAGCAAATTCGGTCGCTGAACTTTGACTGCTACTTCTTCTCCGGTGATTAAACGGGCTTTATAAACTTGACCGAGACTGGCGGCGGCGACTGGTTCGGGGGAGATTTCGCTGTAAGTTTCGCTGATTTTGCGATCGAGTTCTGCTTCAATAATCTCAAATGCTCGCACCGAATCAAAGGGCGGCAATTGATCCTGAAGTTTGATTAATTCTATGAGAAAGTCTTTGCGGATTAAGTCTGGTCTAGTAGACAGGGCTTGACCGACTTTAATGAAAGTGGGGCCTAAGCGAGTGAGTATTTGTCGCAGATGGGCGGCGCGTTCGGGCTGGTGGGCGGCGACTTCGTGCTGCCAACTGTCCCACAGCATTCCGAGTACGAAGCCTGCAAATGACCAAATAACGGTTATTGCTCGCCAAATTGCTTTCCAAGGACGGTTGCGGTAATATTGGGCGATCGCCTGTGGATCGTAGCGTCTAGCCTGAGTGAATTGATACTGAGGCACTCGTTTATTTTCCTCTTGTTTTATGAAAATTGCAGCTTAAATTGAGATTGGGCATCGGGCATCGGGCATCGGGCATCGGGCATAAAAGCATCGGGCATAAAAGCATCGGGCATCGGGCATCGGGCATTGGAAGTCGAAAGTTAAAACCTTCTTCCGTCTTCCTTCTTCCTTCTTCCTTCTTCCTTCTTCCTTCTTCCTTCTTCCTTCTTCATCATTGACCGATCGCAAATTTTAGGCGAGCGGAAAATGCACCCGTTGAAGGCGGATTGCCAGCCTAAATTTGTTTCTTTTCATTAAATATAGTACTTGACACTCCTCGACTATCAAGGTACGAGGATTCTTGGGCTGAATCGTGCCTCTACCAACAATGTCAGTTTTGGTCTTACAGTTTCATGTCTAGTCCGACTACACCTTTTACAGCAAGCACTCTTACGGACTACTCCCCAAGCGTAAATTCGCGTGTGTCCCACGCTATTTGATTTTTATTTGCTCTTACCGTGTGGATTTGGTTTTTACCATTGACGGTTAAAGATTTTGAGATCCCGGAGTAGGACGTTCAACCTGTTTCCTCACGTTCTCACGGTCAGCAACCTACGAATACTATAGCAGAAAGCCGTCAAGCTTATGACGGGGTTTTAAACCCAAATTTCTGATAAAAGTACAAGTGATCAGTCAAAACACTTAATATGTTTTCCTGACCGCTGCACCAGTACGACACTGCAACCCTACAATTCCTCTATTCTCAGGTATTTCTTTCGATCGGGCGATCGCACAAAAGCCACTAAATCCTATCCGCCCTTTGCCAAACAATCTTTCAGCCCGTAAATTGCCCTCTCCTGTTGATCCCTCGAAAGTTCCGGGAACATCGGCAAAGACAAGACTTCGCGACAAACTTGCTCAGCTACAGGCAACTGACCGGCTTGATAGCCCAAAGATTTGTAAACAGGTTGCAGGTGCAAAGGTAACGGATAGTAAACCATCGAACCGATGCCGGATTCCTGCAACTTAGTCCGCATCGAGTCGCGGAAATTACCAGAAGGATTTGGCGCGCCTTCTGGACTTGTCAGCCGGATTGTGTCTTGACTTGTCAAGCGAATTGTATATTGATTCCAAACAGGCTTGGCTGCTGGCAATTCCTTGGGGACAGCAACTCCGGGCACGCGGGAAAGAAATTCGCTATAAACGGCTGCTTTCTCGCGCCGTTGGGAGTTCCAACTGTCGAGATACCGCAACTTAATGCTGAGAATCACCGCTTGCAGGGCATCCAGACGGCTGTTGTAGCCTATTTCCTCGTAAAAATACCTAGAAGACTGTCCGTGCTCCTTAAGCATACGCATGGAAGCTGCCAGGGCGCGATCGTTTGTTGTCACCGCGCCGCCGTCACCGCAAGCGCCTAAATTTTTGGTCGGATAAAAGCTGAAGCAGCCCACATGGCCGATGCTGCCGACTTTTCTAGACTCCCACTCGGCCCCGACAGACTGGGCGCAATCTTCGATGACGGCTAAGTTATGCTTGGTGGCAATTTCCATCAACCGAGTCATGTCTGTGGGTTGTCCGAAAATGTGAACCGGCATAATTGCCTTGGTTTTGTCGGTAATTGCCGCTTCCAAAAGTTCGACATCCAGATTAAAAGTCCCGCTGTCAATATCGACAAATACGGGAGTTGCACCCACAGCGCTAATTGTTTCAGCGGAAGCGAAGAAGGTAAAAGGAGTGGTAATTACTTCGTCGCCGGGGCCGATTTTGAGAGCTCGCAAAGCCAAAATTAGGGCATCGGTGCCGGAGTTGCAGCCAACGCAGTCGGAAACGCCTGTGTAGTTGGCAAACTCTTGCTCAAAACTCTTGACGGCGGGGCCGCCGATGTAGCCGCCAGAGGCGAGCACTTTTTGTACCGCAGCGCCGATTTCGTCGCCAATCTGGGCGTACTGCTGGGTTAAATCGAGGGGGGGAACGTTATTCACTCTTGACACCACAAATTGCAACCATTATCAAAGCAAATTCTTACAGCAAAACTGTTTCTCAGAAACCTTTATTCAAATATCTTATAGTTGGACGGGCAAACAATCACTTTATCGAAAGGGAGCGCGGATGTTAATTCTGCTAGATTTTACTGATTTGGGTTGGGCTTTGGGGATGGTGGCGATCGCGATCGGGCTTTCGGCGTGGCAGGGATTGGGGTTGGAAGGGGCTCTGGCGATCGCGGCGGGGCGCACCCTAATCCAGCTAATCGGAGTCGGCTACGTGCTCGCCGTGGTGTTTGCGCCGGAGGGGAAAAATCCGTGGCTGGTGTTAGCAGTGTTAGCAATCATGCTGGCCACGGCTAGCATGGTGGCCACCAACCGGATTAGCAAAAAAATCAAGCACTTGCTGCCGTTAGTTGTGGGTTCGATATCGATCGGTACGGCGTTTACTCTCGCCTATACACACTTGCTAATTTTGCAACCTGATCCCTGGTACGAACCGCAGTATTTGATTCCCCTAGCGGGGATGATTTTGGGCAATGCGATGAACTCAGGGGCGATCGCGGGTGAAAGACTTGTGAGTATAGTTAACAGCAGCCAATTAGAAATAGAAACCCATTTAAGTTTAGGTTCGACACCGCAGCAAGCAGTAAAACAGTACCAGAAAGATGCGATTAAAGCTGGATTAATCCCGACATTAAACACAATGACAGTCGTAGGTATCGTAACATTACCGGGAATGATGACGGGTCAAATGTTGAGCGGTGTCAGTCCTTTGGATGCAGCATCTTACCAAATTTTGATTATGTTTGTGTTGGCGCTAGCAACTTTAATCGCCACTCTATTGTTGACTGAGGGATTGTGCCGCAGGTTTTTTAATCAAGATGCACAATTAATCAAATGGTAAGGTTCGTAGTGAGGACTTCAGTCCGCATTCATGAAGGACTAAAGTCCTCACTATGAACCAATTTTATTGCGTGCGCCACAAAATAACTCATTTTCGATATAATGGTAATAAGGTTTGTAGTGAGGACTTCAGTCCTCTGAATTTGATGCGGACTAAAATCCTCACTACGAACAAATTTGATTGGAGACTTCGTCATGATTCAAACTGCAACTAAACCAGTAACCTTTGAAGAATTTCTGGACTGGAAACCTGAAAACGGACGTTACGAACTGCACAATGGAGAGATTGTTGAAATGTCACAGCCATTAGGAGACCATGAAGAAGTTATCGGTTTTTTAGCCTCCGAGTTAACTGCTGAGTTTAGAAAAGAAAAACGTCCATACTTCATCCCCGGAAAAGCATTAATTAAGCCACCAGAAAACGAATCAGCTTATTCGCCGGATATTCTGATATTAAATCGCCCCAACTTAACATCAGAACCTTTGTGGAAAAATTTTTCAACCGTAACTCAAGGAGCATCAATTCCGCTTGTTGTTGAAGTCGTTAGCACGAATTGGCAAGATGACTACATAAAAAAGGTAGGTGAATACGAACTAATTGGGATTCCTGAATATTGGATTGTGGATTATCTCGGTTTGGGCGGCCGTCGATTTATTGGGAATCCCAAGCAACCGACTATTTCGATTTATCGGTTGATTGATGGCGAGTATGAAGTTAGTCAATTTCGGGGAGATGATAGGATTGAGTCGCCAACTTTTCCAGAGTTGAAGTTGACGGCACAACAGATTTTTCAAGCGGGATTGAGTGAAGGATAAAATTGCTGGAAATAACGATATCGGGTAGGGACACGGCAATGCCGTGTCCTCTATTTCATCGCCGTGTTGTCTATTTCAACCGCCCGCTGATATAACCGATGAGGCTAGACCAATTTCTAGGCTTTGCGCTTGATTAAAACGCTAATAAATTGTCCCGGCTTTGGGCCTCGCTGCAACTTACTCCAATCGCCGACGGTGGCGAATCCCAGCCTGTACAAGGTGTGGATGGTTTCTAATACGGTTTTCTGGGAACCGACAACCGTTATCTGCACGATTTCCTGTTCGGATACTGCACAGCCGTCATTTGGCTGCACGGAAGAGTTATCGTCAGGCACGAATTCCTGTGACATAATTATGGTCTCCTGGTTTTTGGTTGTTTTCTGGGAGGAAAACCCAAAAACCCAGCCGCCCCGCATACTAACAAAAGGCAGGGCGGCGACAGAGAATGCTAAGATTCTCGATCAGCCTCCAGACTGCTCATCTCAGTTTGGCGGTTAGCTGTCCGTTGCTGCTGGTTACAGCTTCGGACAGTGCAACTAGATTTTCGGGCGATCGTGGCTGCTTCATCTTCGAGCAAAGCAACCTTAATTTCACAGCGTAGCGGCTTCTGGGGCCGCCGTCAATACATTTAAGATTTTAGATTTTCGTCCCACAACTCGGACACTGCTGCACCATCAGCTTTTAATGCTCCATCTTTACGATGACCTAAATATCTGGGAGGACGGAATCCTAAGCTTTGTTGGAAATTATCTATAATTTGATTAATATTTTTCCAGCAAGAATTCTCTGTGCCAGCTTCTAAACCACTCCATTGATATAGATGTTGCAGCATCTCAGGGTCTAACCAGTCAATTTTTTGCACTAAAGTGCGATCGGCTAATTTAGTAGCGGTTCGTGCGTCTGCACTACTTTCGACAATCACTACAAACTCAATCATTAATTTCTCCTGCAACCACCCAATCTTCTCCCTCCGCATCCCAGAATTCTCCGGTGGTTAAAGTTTGTTTTGCCCATTCTACATCAGGATGTTCATCTAATCTTTTGCAACGAGTCACACCGGAGTTATTGTTACTTAATACATGAACTTGAGACGGAGTAAGTTCATCCACAATGTAGGGAGAATGGGTGGAAAAAATAATTTGCAGGTTGTTGTTTTGTTGAATAATTTCTTTAAAAACAGCGATTAATTCTCGTTGTGCTTTTGGGTGGAGTCCCTGTTCGACATCATCTAGTAACACTAAATTAGGTTGAGTTGGATTTATCAAAACAGTCAGTAATCCGAGGGCGAGCATTGTTCCTTCGCTAATCGCATGGGCTGGAATGCGTTTACCAGTATTCATGTCTAGGACAACTTCTTGCCCTGTCATTTCCTGACTTTCTTCGTAGGAGATAGATTTGCCATCGACTTCGATTAAGCGTTGGCGATTTACCATAACCTTGGCTCGTTTTACGCCTACTTCGCGTACACCTGGTACAATCCGTTTCAACATTTCTTGTAAAGATTGAAACTTATCTGGAGCTTCGTCACGAAGATAGTCTAAGGTAGGTGCTAAGCCTGAACCATCGAACTCAACTCGCGGAATGATTGCATCGCTGTAAGCTGCTTTAGCAAGATTAGTAGCTACTAGCTTAAGATGAACTGAGTATCTCAAAGATTCAGGAATTGGCTCTTTCGTAGTGATTAAGGAAGTTTTAGACATTACTTTCCTATATTCCTGGTTTTTATCGGCCTTCCATGATGCTGTCGGAAACCAAGAATGATTAACTCTTTGTCTCCAGTCATAAGAAGCTTCCCAATCATTACGCTCTTGGTCTCCCCAAAAACCATTTGCAGTAACAGACATATTATTTTGCCCAATAGTTGTAATAAATTGAGGCGCTCTTTCATCCTTAAAAATATCTTCAAATGATGAATTAGTAAGCTGACTGAGATAATGCAATGCTTGCAAAACGGATGTTTTACCAGAACTGTTTTGTCCTACGAGGGCGTGTAAGCCTGAATTGTCAAAATTAATTTCTGTATCTTGATGACTTTTGAAGTTATGAAGTTTTACCTTTTCTAGCATTGGATTGCTAACACCATTTCATACAGTATACTAGCGATTTCAGTCGCGGATTCCCCAATTAATACTCATCGACAAAATCTGGATGAAGCCACAGAAATTCGCGGCGCAATTACTTCGGGAGCATCTCAGTTTTGTTGTTATAGTGCTGTCCACTCCGAGCGAGTATTATACAGCTCGCTCTTGGTGGACAGCACTGCAAGCAAGATGGTTTTTGCAAAAATGTGATGCTCCCAGAGCGCTGAAGCGCAACTACGTACCTTTCCGGAGCGCTGAAGCGCAACTACGTACCTTTCCGGAGCGCTGAAGCGCAACAGCGCTCAAGCGCAACTACGTACCTTTCCGGAGCGCTCAAGCGCAACTACGTACCTTTCCGGAGCGCTCAAGCGCAACTACGTACCTTTCCGGAGCGCTTAAGCGCAACTACGTACCTGGAGGAGCGCTCAAGCGCAACTACGTACCTTCTGTTAGTGTAAGGTTTTTAACTGAGCTAAAACTGTGGCGAATCGAGCAGAATCGATCGGCTTTGCTAAGTGTTCGTCGTAACCGGCCTCGATCGCCCGATGCCGGTCTTGTTCGCTAGCATAAGCTGTCAGCGCCACAGCGGCCAAGCGCTTGATTTTGTCAGATTCGGACGATCGCACTTTGCGGATTAACGAGTAGCCATCCTCAACCGGCATCCCGATGTCGCTGACTAAAATATCCGGCGGCGACTGCTGTAAAATGTCGATCGCCTCTTGGGCTGAAGCAGCAGCCATCGCCAGAGCCCCCAACTGTTTCAGCGCCAAAACCAAAAACTCGCGGTTGTCGGGTTCGTCATCAACTACCAATACCTTTAAACCAGCCAAAATACCAGGACTCACGGCAGCTAATTGCCTTTCCTCTATCAACTGCGGCTGCTGACTCCGACGCTGTTTCAGGGGCAGCATTACTGTAAATGTCGCCCCGAGTCCCTCTCCGGGACTTTCGGCGCGTACAGTGCCGCCGTGAAGTTCCACCAAGTGCTCGACGATCGCCAATCCCAGTCCCAAACCCCCGTAAGCCTTAGTAATTGAGCCATCTGCTTGTCGGAAGCGATCGAACACGTAGGGCAGAAACTCAGCAGAAATGCCTTTGCCGGTATCGCTAACAATAATTTGTATGTAATTAGGTGATGGGGAATTAGCAACAGCTACCGCAGACAAACGCAGTTGGACTGTTCCCCCGGATGGCGTAAACTTGACGGCGTTAGTCAGCAAATTCGAGACTACCTGCTGCAACCTCTGGGCGTCGCCCCACATCAAACTGATTGCGGGGTCAAATTCCGAGGAAACAGTCACAGACTTAGCCTGAGCGGCGAAACTGACACAATTGAGGGCAACTTCGATCGTCTTTGTCATGACGAACCAGCCGGGTTTTAGAACCAGCTTGCCTTGAATAATCCGGGAAACATCGAGCAAATCTTCGACTAGCTGCGTTTGCACCCTCGACTGACGCTCGATCGCTTCCAAACCGCAAGCTAAAGAATCTGGTGTGTACGGGCGGGTGCGGAGCATTTGGGCCCAACCCAGAATTGCGTTTAAAGGCGTGCGGAGTTCGTGGGAAAGAGTGGCTAGAAACTCGTCTTTCCGGCGGTTGATGGCTTCTGCTTCTGCCCGCGCGGCTTGTTCGCGATCGAGCAACTGAGCGAGTTCTGCCTCGACTTGCTTGCGATCGCTGATGTCGGCGACGATCGACATACAGTTAATGTTACCCTTGGCGTCGCGGACTGGAGTTGCCCACAAACCGATGTCGATCGAGGTGCCGTCTTTTCTTTGGCGCTGGGTTTCCATGCCGGCGATCGCATTTCCAGCGCGAATTCCTTTCAAATTCTCCATAAATTCCTCCCGCTTGTCTGGGGGAACGCTGGGCAAAAATTTACCTACCGCCTCGGATTCTGGCCAGCCAAAAATCCTCTCTGCCGCTGGGTTCCACATTTTTACAATGCCGTCCTCGGCGCCGAAAACGGTAATTGCTAGGGGACAAGCCTGGATCAAGGCTTCCAAAGTTTGATTGATTTGCGATCGCGCCTCTTCTGCTTGTTTGCGATCGGTGATATCGACGTTCACGCCGATAGTCCGCAGGGGCAAACCGCGCTCGTCCTGAAACACCTTAGCCCTGCAAGCAATCCAGGCGACGCTGCTATCCGAGCGGCAGATGCGGAACTCGATGTTTAATTCCTCGCCGTTCGTCGCCGCAGCCAGTACCTGCTGTTCGGTGAAAGTGCGATCGTCTGGATGCACCATTGCCAGCAAATTTTGATAGCTGCTCTGGAAACCGCCGGCAGGCAGCCCGTACAAAGCCTCTAACTCCGGCGTACACGCGAGTTCGCCCGTTTGGACGTTCCATTCAAAAGTTCCGATTTTACCTGCTTGCTGAGCGATTTGCAGCCGTTGTTGATTGTTTTTGAGTTCTGCTTCCACCCGCGAGATTTCGGTCAAGTCAATGTAGAATCCGACGATCGTCTCTGGTTCGCCCTTGTCAGGGCACAAAGTCGTCGCGCCCATCAGCACCGGCACGCGGCTGCCATCTTTGCGGATGTACTCTTTCTTAAAAGGAGTTGCGACTCCCGACGCCCGCAGTTCCCCGGCCGCCCGGGCGTCGAGGTGGAGGTATTCGGAGGGGGTCATATTGTCCCACCGCATTTGACCGGAGAGCACGTCTAAGCGAGTATAGCCCACCATGTTGAGCAGGGAGTCGTTGGCGTAGGCGATGCGGCCGGTAAAATCGCCGATCGCGACTCCGAAAATATTTGAGTCTAACAGTCGGCGGAATAAAGCTTCGCTTTGCTGGATTACCCGTTTTGCTTGGTTGCGATCGGTAATTTCGGCAACCACGCTGCTGACTCCCAACAGCGTTCCCGATTCATCGATCACGGGGTAAAAGCTGACTTGCCAATCCCGCACAACTCCCGGCTGTTGAAGGGTTTCGGCCTTAAGTTCCATGTCGAGTACGGGGGTTTGCGTAGCGAGCACTTGGCGGTAAATCGGCTCTACCAGATTGGCAAGTTCCGGTATCGCTTCTCTGACGGTGCGCCCGATGTGATCTGCGATCGTGCGGCCGTTGATCGCAGCGAGGCATTCGTTCATGCGGATGTAGCGCAAATTGGTATCGAGAAAGCACAGCCCGACTGGTGTGGTGTTGTAAACTAAGTCGAGTTCTGCTAGTTGGTTGCTAATGCGAATTTCGTTTTCTCGGATCTGGTTTTGAGCTTGTTTGCGATCGGTGATATCGACCACGAAGAACGATCCTTTGTCTGTGCATCCTTGCAAGTGTCCGGCGCCGACAAAAACTGGGAAGCGCGTGCCGTCTTTGCGGATGTATTCTTTTTCAAAAGGCTCGCAACTTCCTGATGCTGCGACTTGGGCGAGGGCTGCGCGATCGAGTTCTGCGTATTCCGGCGGCGTGATATTGCTCCAGTGGATTTTTCCTGAAATTAAGTCTTCTCTCGTATATCCAATCATGTCCAGCAAGGCGTTATTAGCTTCGGTAATTTCGCCGCCCGCCTCCCAGAAACCAATGCCGATCATGTTAGAATCTACCACGCTGCGGAAGCGCATTTCACTTTCCCGCAAAGCTAATTCTGTTTGTTTGGCTGCGGTAACATCTGCGATAATTATGCCAGCGCCGATGATTTCTCCCCTTTCATTTTTCACCGGGTAGTAGTTGGCGAGCCAGTAGCCGAAATATCCGGGTCTTCCCCCATGTTCGCCGCTGACTTCTACATTTAAAACAGGTTCGCCGGTTTCTAGAACTTGCTGAATTATTGGTGCAAACTCGGCAGCGGATTCTGGCAACAATTGGCGGTAGTCTTGACCGAGATGCTGTTCTGCTGGCAAACCGTTGAGTTCTGCTAATACTTGATTGATGCGGATGAATCGCATTTCGCGATCGAGAAAGCAAATCGCTAGGGGAGATGCTTCTAACAGCGAGTCAATTAAGGCGAAGGATTGCGATGTTTGAGCTAGTGCTTGCTGCGCTTCTGCATAAAGTCTGGCGTTGTCCAGGGCGATCGCCACGCGGTATGCTAAATCTTCTAGCATTGCCATATCTTCTGCACTGTAGCGGCGCCCCAACTTTGAGGTAAAGCAAGTGATCGCACCCATTACCCGCCCGCGCGCCTTCAGCGGTACGCAAGCGTGAGAACCGATATTGAGCGATTCCCTACGGGATAGCTTCGCCGCGCGTAGCATTTCAATTTCTGCTGCATTTTCGGCTGCTGCTGCTAAAATCTCCTCATCCACTTCGGCAATTAGTTGGGATTTGCCGGTGCGAATTACCAGCGGATAGCCGTTAACAGCATCAAAGGCGATCGGGCTGCAAACTCTCAACTTATTAATCGTATCAACCGTAGAGGCTTCTGCGTGAGCCACAGCGACTTTGCGGACTTTTGAGTCAGTTTCGGTCAAATGAATGCAGCACCCATCGGCAACAGAATTAACTGCTAATTCAGCGACATTTTGCAGCACTGTTTCTCCGTCAAACGCAGCAGCCAAAATTTTGCTAACTTCTGCCAAAAATGCCGATCGCTGCTGTTCTATTTGGGCTTTTTCTCGGGCTGCTTGCTCGGTTGCCAACTGCAATCTTTGACTTTCTGTAAGTTTGAGTTCTGTGATATCGCGGGCAACAATTAACGCCGATTCTGGTACGCCGTCTTTGTCAAACTCTGGAACTACGCGAGATTGATAACTTCTGATGCCGTCGGTTGAGTAAGCCTGAAATTCGATGACTTCTTCTCGACCAGTTTCTAGCACTTTGCGGAGAGTTTCATCCCACCTCTGGCAAAGTTCCGGCGGCATTCCTATCTCTTGACTGGTTTTCCCGAGGAAGAATGAAATTGGTTTTCCTTGAGTTCGGGCAACTGCTTCGTTGACATAAATATAACGCAGTTCTTTATCGGTGCGGATAATCACATCGGGCGTATTTTCTAGCAGCGTTCTCAGTTGCTGTTCGCTGCTAGACAAAGCTGCTTGTGTTTGCTGTCTTTCAGTAACATCTCGCACCGTGCCCACGTGTCCGATAAGTTCCCCACAGTCGGAGAACATCGGCGCCGAACCAACATTAATCCAGCGCACAATCCCCTCTGCTGTTTGCAGGCGATACTCGATCGCATATTCCCCAAGTTCCCGAGTATAATCCAGCCATCGGCTCAATACGCGATCGCGGTCTTCCGGGTGAATGCAATTCTCCCAACCATCTCCTAAAAGTTCTGCCAAACTCAAGCCACAAATCGCCTGAGTGCGAGGGTTTGCATAGGTGTAGCGCCCCTCAAAATCTGCCATAAAAATTCCCACAGGCGAACAGGAACTTAAACAGCGAAATCGTTCTTCTTGAGCTTGCAGCGCTTCTTTAGCTACTGTTAGCTCAGCCGTGCGCTGTTTGACGCGGTTTTCTAGCTTGGCGTAGGATGAAGCCAAGGCTATTTCTGCTAATTTGCGATCGGTAATATCGATACCACTTGCGATCGCATATTCTACCAAGCCATCAATACCCAGCATCACTGTATTCGACCAAGAAATGAAGCGCTTGGATCCATTTTTAGTGCGCCAATAGTTTTGATATTCGCTGTAAACAACTTCTGCGTTTAGATTAGCAAAAACTGTTTGAGCTGCCTCAACTTCTTCCGGAATCAAGAACAGATCCCAAACATATTTATCCAGAACTTCTGCTACCGAGTAGCCAGTTGTTTTTTCGCAAGCTTGGTTGAATCGCACAATCCGTCCTCGACTGTCGAGAACTACAATCAAGCAAGCTGTGGTATCAGTTACTTTTGAAATAATCTGGCGTTCTATTTCTAGTTCTTGTTCTGCGGACTTTAAACCAGCATACCAGCCGCCAACCATTGCAGCGGCAAGAAGTAAGATTGCAGGAGTTGCCTGAAGTGCAAACAGTAACAGAGTTGTCAGCAGTAAGGCCGTGCCTGCGGTAAATGTAGCAATGCTGTAAGATTTAATGGGTAAAGGCAAGACCTGAAACCGACTCATTTTTTTTTGACCTGTAGCGATGGCGCGATCGCACTATTTCTGTTTGTGCCTATAAAACAACATGGTTAAAAAAAATTATGTGTTTTTTCTATACCAAACCACATTTGTCGGCGCCGTGCCATCTTCCCACAGACAGATTTTCTGAAGTCAGTTAACAGTTGACAGTTGATAGTAGTCATTAGTCATTAGTCATTAGTCATTAGTCATTAGTCAGTAGGGGCGGTGGATGGTGCGTGCCCGCCCTCATCAGTCATTAGTCATCAGTGCTGTCCCCGCTCGCAAACCTTATCATCAGTCATCAGTCATTAGTCACAGAGAATCAGAAAAATACTCCCAATCTCCCCCTCTCCCAATCTCCCCCTCAGGAGCATCTCATTTTTGTAAAAAGCATTTTTTCTTTGAGTGCGAGCGTCCCCGCTCGCGTATTTTACAATACGCGAGCGGGGACGCTCGCACTATAATAAATGCAAAACTGAGATGCTCCCTCCCACGTCTCCCCTTTCTCCCCTTTCTCCCCTTTCTCCCCTTTCTCCCCCTCTCCCACTCCCCCCCTCTCCCACTCTCCCCATCTCCCACTTTCCCCTTTGTCCACTCGTCGAAACCAAGCAATTGATGCGCGCAGCAGCTTATGATAAATGAAGAGACAAACTGGATAAGTTGATTTCTGGGAGGAACTTACGATGAATCACAAGCTGGCAAAAATTATCGGATTATTTTTCGCAGCCGCCATCGTCTTCGGATTCATCGGTTACGCGGTGCAAAATCCCAACTCGGTCACCAACTCAGTAATGTCGATCGGCTTTCCGAATCTTACTACAGCTACCGCCAGCGCGATCGACAACCAGCGCAACCAAATCTATCTCAACGGCACCTGGCAATTTGTCCCCGCCACAGGCAACCCCCAAAGTCCCCCCGCCTCCCCAAATTGGGGCTCCATCCAAGTACCCGGAGACTGGCAAGAAGAAAAAAACGAATTCATACCCGGAATCATCACTCGCGGCACCGGCAAAGACTGGGAAAACTTCAACAGCAAACAACTATCAAAAGCTTGGTATCAGAAAAAAATAGACATTCCCGGCGAGTGGAAAAACCGCCGCATTTTTATCGACTTAGCCCGAGTCAGCACCGATGCAATTATCTTTGTCAACGGCATTAACTGCGGTCAAATCGAATGGCCCTACGGCAATATTGAAATTACCAAAGTAGCCAAACCAGGTCAAAATACAATATCTATTTTAGTCGCAGCAGTCTCCGACGAAAAAGACAAAGCCGTGATCATGAGTCCCACAGAAATATACACCACAAAATCCAACTTGCAATCGCGGGGAATCATCGGCGAAGTCAGGGTTCTTAGCGTGGCCCCAGGCCCGCTAGTTAGCGATGTATACGTCCAAACTTCCACCAGAAAAAAGCAAATTAAATTAGATGTAGAACTCAAAGACATTACCCAAAACGGTCAAGTTCAGCTTGTAGCGCAAATGCTCGACGAAAAAGGCAAAGTCGAACAAAAATTTACAGGCACTGCAACCGTTCAAGCCAAACCAATTCAAACCGTAAAAGTCCAGTGGGATTGGCAAAGTCCCCGCCTTTGGGATGCCGGCAAACCCAACCTCTACACCCTGCAATTAGAAGTAACAGGCAGCGGCGTTAACACGCAATACAACCAACCCTTCGGCTTCCGCGAATTTTGGGTACAAGGGCGCAAATTTTTCTTAAATGGCACCGAGTTTCGCCTGCGTCCCGCCTTGCATTCCGATACATGGGAAGGTGGCACAGTAGAAGTTTCAGACAGTTTAATAGACGCCTATGTAAAAGCTGGTTTCAATATAGCAGAAATCTGGCCTTGGAATCACGACGAACGGGGTAGATGGCACTTCAGAGAACTATTTTCCGAACGCGCCGATCTCAAAGGTTTTCCAATTATGGCGCCCGCATTAGATATTACTCCCATAGCTTGGAGCGAACAATGGAATAACCGCCAAATTATCGATCGCTGGAAAGGGCGAATGACAGCAGAAATGCGCCGCTACCGCAATCATCCCTCAGTATTAATGTGGGCAACAAGTCCCAATTATTTCGGCAACGGTGACGACCAAAATCCCCGCCGCATCGGCAAGAAAACAGTAGAAGGAACAATCGGCCCCGTCGAAGACCAGCGTTTGCGGGCAAAAACCCCCCTGGGAAATGAAGCTTTTGCTGCTATGAAATCTGTAGACCCAACCAGACCTGTAATGGTACATCAAGGCGGCACTTTTGGCGATGTTTATTCGCTAAATTCTTATTTAAATGTGATGCCGTTACAAGAAAGGGAAGAATGGATTTCAGAGTGGAGTAAAACCGGAGAAATGCCCTACATGGTAGTAGAATTTGGCACGCCTCTGCACGCGACCATGATGCGGAACCGCCAAGGTTTTGATAAGGTGATTGTTAGCGAACCTTGGATGACTGAATTTGCAGCAATTTACTTTGGCAAACAAGCTTACGACTTAGAAACTCCCACTTATAAACGTAAAATTCGCGAGCAATTTGTCAAGGATATGCAGTATAAAAGCTGGCACATGAGCAAGGATTTAGATTTTGCACCTGCTTTTCAAAAGTTGCAGTATTTATTCAGTACGAATACTTGGCGGACTTGGCGGACTTTTGGAATGTCTGGGGGCATGATTCCTTGGCAGCAAGGACACGGTTGGGATGTTTCGGATGCTGGCAGAACCAAGGTAGATCTGGGAGGATTTCAATCGGGTCGCCGAGGTGTTTATTTGAAGCAAGTGTCCAACAATCTGATGCATCATTTGCAACCAGAAGCTTACAAAATTTATCCGGCAGGGGAGGCAATTATGAAGAATAACGGCCCGACTTTAGCTTGGATTGCTGGTGCTAATCAGGCTTTTGCTGCCAAAGATCACAGCTTTTTTGCAGGCAGCAAATTGGCTAAGCAAATAGTATTAATTAACGATACCAGAGCGCAGCAAGATTTTGCATTAAATTGGCGAGTTATGGTCGGGGGAGAAGAGGTAGCAACTGGGGAGAAGAAGGGGAAAATTGACACAGCAGGCACGCTATTTTTCCCAATTGACGTGAAATTGCCAAATACAATTTCTAGCAAAGCTGACGGCGAAATTAGTTTAACTGCACGAATTGGCGATCGGCCGCATTCTGATACATTTCCTTTCCGGGTGTTTGCCAATCAAGCCAAAATCAAGGATACGCTAACAATCTTCGATCCAGTTGGCAAAACATCGGCAATGTTAAAGCAGTTAGGTTATAGTCTGGTGCCTTGGAATGGTTCGCAAGTTTTATCGCTATTAATTATCGGTAGGGAAGCTTTTTCTAGCGGGCAAAATTTGCCAGGAAATTTAGAAAATTTCGTGCGAAACGGCGGCAAAACAATGGTGTTTCCTCAGCGCCGGGAATGGTTGAAAAACATGGGTTTGCGGGTTGCCGAACACGTCAGCCGCCGCGCCTATCCAGTTGACAGCAATCATCCAGCAATTATCGGTTTAGACGGTGAAGATTTGCGGGATTGGATGGGGGAAAGTACGCTGGTTGAAGCTTATCCAGATACAACTCAAACTGGATCGAGATTGAGTCCAGCAAATATGCCTTGGTACGGCTGGCATTGGGGAAATCGCGGCGCAGTCAGCAGCGCTTCAATTGAGAAGCCGCACCGCAGCGGTTGGCGGCCAATTTTGGAATCTGAGTTTGATTTAGCTTATTCCCCGCTGATGGAATTGGATTATGGAAAAGGGCGGCTGATTTTAAACGAGTTGGATGTGGAAGACCATTATTCTGTAGATGGTGGGGCGGCGCAGTTAGTCCAGCAACTTGTGAGTTACGGGACGAATTCTCCAATGCTTGGAAAGCCGGATAAGGTGGTTTTAATTGGGGGAGACAAAGATGCCAAGAAGTTGGACAGTTTGGGGGTAATTTATCAGCGGGCTAATGCGCTTTCTCAGGATGCTGGTTTGGCGATTGTGGGTGCCGAAGCGAATCTGAAAGATGCAGATTTGCGCGCTTATTTGAATGGTGGCGGAAATGCGTTTTTCTTGCCGCGTCAAGTACCTGTTGCGGGTTTGGGCGTGGGTTTGCAGCAGGCGAAGGATTTCGGGGGTTCGCTGGCGGTGCCTGGTTGGGATGAGGTGAAGGGGCTTAGCGGTTCGGATTTGCGATCGCGCTCTTTTTATGATACTTGGTTGATTAAGTCTGGGGGAGAAATCGGTGCTGACGGTTTGTTAAGCCGGGTTGCTGTAGGTAAGGGCGTGGCGATTTTCTCTCAAATTGACCCGGATAGTTTGAATGCTGATGCTAAGACTTATTTGCGTTTTACTCGCTGGCGGCAAACTCGGGCAAATGCTCAGATTTTAGCTAATTTAGGGGCAAGTTTTAGGGCGGATGGTGCTGTATTTAACGGTTCGAGTCAGGAGTTTTATCACCCGGATTATAAGACAGATTTTGAGAATGGGGACGATCCTTATCGGTATTATCGATGGTAGGAGTTACCAGTCAATGTTGACCGGATATTTGGCAAATATCGAATCGCAACTCACTAACACAGCGTCTTCTATATTGGCTTGAGCAATCAATAGGCGATCGAAGGGATCTTTGTGATGAGTTGGTAAGTTATTCAAGGCTAAAACATGAGCAATAGTAATAGGTAGCAATTCTATATTGTTAGTCACTTGCTGGCTTTCTATCACTTCTGTTAAAGGCAGATTCAGACTTAGTTTACCAAGTTGGAGCTTGATTTGGATTTCCCAAATGCTGGCAACACTTACAAGCAAAGTATTTTCTGGATTTTGACACAAGGCAAGAGCTTTTGGTGAAAGTCTTTGCGGGGAACTGTCCCACCAAATGAAGGTATGAGTATCGAGGAGTAATCTCATAGATTCCCTGTCCAGAATTCATCAGATAACGGTTCATCAAAATCCTCACTTGTCCAGATTGTTCCAGCGTGCAATCCTGCTGTGCGCGGCTTAGCTGGGGATGCAATGGGCGCTAATCGTACAAGGGGAATGCCACCTTCTGTGAGAACAACCTCTATACCTTTAAGTGCTAGAGATAATAACTCTTTTAAATTTGTTTGTGCTTCTTGTATGTCAACTGTTTTTGTGAGCATTGCAGTTATCCTAGCTAGGAGTTAAAAGTGCGATCGCATGGCAGAGTGCAATTTCCATATCAAACGGTCAAACTTATTATACTAAATATCACAGGTCAAAGTGTCGCTTAAAGCGCGGGTCTAGTTTGTCGGTTTTCCTTTGGTTGCAGGTGCAGCAGAGGGTTTGCAGGTTGCTGATGTCGTTGCTGCCGCCGCGGGCTAGGGGGATGATATGATCGATCGACAGTTCTGCTTCTAGTTTGGTTTGGCCGCAGCTTTGGCACTGGTATTTGTTGCGAGTGAATACGTATTTTCTGACTTCTGGAGGGATAGTAATTCTGGAAGTTTTAGTCATGATGTATTTTAACCGCAGAGGTTTGATTGATTAGCTAAGTGAGTTTTCTTGTTGGAGAAATTGGCGGCGCAAATCATCGAGGGGGGATTCTGGTTGGCTAGTTTCTGACTCGTTGTTTTCTGGTGTTTCTTCTACTTCTGGTTCGTCGGGGCAAAATTCTATAGTGACATTGAGTTTGAGCTTCATCTTCCCTTTCTTCCAGCCCTGAGCACCCACTCTGAGAATTTCACAATCTATACCCTCACCAAATCAGTTTTCATAAGCCCTAGTTTGTTGGTCAGTATTTAAACCTACATCAATATCTAGTTTCTGTTGGCTTAACGACTTATTGAGTGTCTGTGCTAACTCATCTTCAGGTAAAACTCTATTTACTGTTTCCTTGAGTTTTTCTACTTTAAGCATTGCGTCACCAAAAGATAAAGCATCATCATTACCGCAGTTATGGAAATCAAATTTATCTTCCATATTAATCTCTAAGTTCTTTAAACTGTCATCCTAACTATTTTAGAGTAGCATCTATATTTTGGCAAGAATCCCGGCGGTTGGAAACCGCGGCTATACAAACGATGTCCGCCTCCGCGGACTAAGAATGTCTTCAACCCGCGGAGGCGGGTTTTGTCTGTGTAGCCGCGATTTCCAATCGCCGTAATTTCAATCGCCAAAATTGCAATCATTCACTTACCACCCTCGTGCAAGTCCTATTTAATCTACTATTTCTAATTCCAAAGCTACCATCAAACAGCGATTAACGTGGTTTATAGCCTCAGTTGAAAAAGCACCCAGTTTGCGAGTAATCATTGACTTATTGAGGGTAAAAATGGACTCGCACCTAACTACAGACTCAACTCTAATACCAGCCAATGCAATTTCATCTCCTGTTATCAAATATTGAGCTGCCGTCAAAGAGCGAGTTGTCTTAGAAGTACAAGGTACAATCATCACATCGTCAATAATTTGGTTGAGATTATCTGCCGAAATTATCACAGCCGGACGCAGTTTAAACTGTGTTAGCTGAGTAGAAGGCATGGGTACTTGAGCCAACACTACATCACCTCTTCGCAAGTTCATCAGCAAATAGTTCGTCATAAATGTCATTTTCCGCACTCAGCCAATCTTGATAAGCTTGGGATACAAGCATCGGTTGAACAGATTCTTTTCCTGTTGTCAAAAACTGCGCTAGGTTGAGAAGTATTGCCAACTTATCATCGGGAAGTTGCTCGATTATTGTTAGAAGTTTTTGGCGAATGTTCATAGAATTAAAGTCGCTCTTTGTTGGCTATTATAGCACAATCATTCACAATCCACAACAACGCTATTATTTTCTCCAATTACAGGCAACAAATGCTCGTGCAACTTCATCGCCTGCAAACAACTATTAATCCCAGAAACCGCCCGATCGTACTCTTGAATCTTCTCTTCATTCTCAGCTTGCAGCCGCAGATTCTTAGCAATCTTCTCCTCAGCTTCCTGTGCCAAAGTTTGCTCCAAATAATCGCGGGCTTGACTGTATTTCTGCAAAATATCATCAGCTTGCTGTTCCGCCATCGGTAACAAATGCTCTTTCAGCGTTTGATTCACAGTTTGGCGGAAAGTTTGCCGAATGGTTTTCGATACTTTCGGCTCAAAATCTAGCCTCAATAATTGCCGAATTGCTGGTTGCGCGTCTACCATATTTTCGCAGTCAAAACCTTGGGATGTTTGCTGCAATGTTTCCCGGAATTGGTAAATCGAAAACGTGCCTTCGTCGTAAAAACGGGGACTTTCTCGCACGTAGCGATCGCACTCCACGCCCGCCGCATTCACCAAAGCACGAGAAACCCGCTGTGACAACTCCTCTAACTGCTGTTCAATTCCCCCGTCATTCCCCAACAACCGATAAAGTAATCGATAATATTCTGACTTACGAATGCTGTCTTTTAAATACTGGAAATAATTCTCAACCAGTGACTTAGTAGCCTCTACTAAAATATCTTCCAACTGATTGGCTAAATAATAAAGCGCTTCCACTAAAACCGCAATTAAAGGTGCAGTAGCATTGCGCGGATGACTCATCAAAGTTCGTCCGTAAGCCGCCTCAACCGAAAATCCATCTAGCAATTCATCCAAGCGGCGAATCATCCGAGATTGCAGTTGGCGAAAATCTGTATCGAAAATATCGCATCTGTTCATAATCATATCATTTACTTCTTTGGCGATATGTTCTCGAAATTCCTGTCCGACTTGCTGCAATTCTTGATTTAGACGTAAAAGTTCTTGGGCTTTCATCGCTTCAATTTCGCGGGGCTGGCTGTCCAAATTCCGCTGAATTGTTTGGTATTGTTTCCGCAGTTGAATGCACAAATCCTCTAAATCGTCAGCCAGATTTCTGAACAGTTGCGGGCGCTTTTCTTTGGTGAGATAATCGGTGATGGCTGTGCGAAAATCTTCGATGCCGCTATCTTGAATTAATTGCTGAATTAATGGTTGACCTTGTTCTGCCAGAATCCGCACGTAGTTTTGACTGGGCGTTTCGTAGCTGTTAACTGAAATCCGAAATTTGCTGGGAGATAGTTTCCCGGAATTCGCACAGTAGCGGTTAAATTCGCTGACAAATAGCGGTGTTTCTTCAGTGTTTTCACTTTTACTATCCGCATTCGTGTCTGCATCAACTCGATCGCGACTTTCGACAAATATGCTATCCAAACCAAAGCGATCGCGCCCGGTTGTCCCTCTAATCAAACTCCCGTAGAATCCCAGCAATCCGCTGGTTTTATAGACTCTGGCGGTGTCGCGAAAGTCGGAATTAATCAGATTTTCCAAGCGCTGGATCAGTTGCGCGTTGTACCAAGTTTCGTCAATGCGGTTGAAAATGTAAAACAGGCGATCGCGAATTCCGGGATTCGATCGCGTTTTCTCCATCAACTCCGTCTCTTCCGTCGTCATTTCCCCAGACGACGCAGCCTTCAAGACGCAGACAACCGCCGAAGTATCCGGGCTTTCAATCTTATCATAGGTCAATTCCGCATCCTGTTTGACAGGCGCATCAATTCCCGGCGTATCAATAATAATATTCCCATCTTGCAGCAGCGGATGGTAACAGTAATATTCAACTCGCTTGAGTACAGCGCTGTTGCTACCGCGCCGCGCGTAACTTGCAGCTTCCTTGAGATTGGAAAAATTAAACTGTTCCATCGAATAAGTTGCATTTTCCACAGCTTGAATGCGATCGCGATTCGCTTCAAACCCTTCTAAAAGTAGAGTCAAAGCCTTCGCTTGTTTAGCTCTCTCCGATTTATTTTCTCCGCCTTCCTTTTCGATAATTATGCTGCATCCCTGAGCTAAAATTTTAACTACATCTGTGAGATTAATATCAATTTCAGTAGTTAAATTTAACTGTTCGCAAAGAGCATAGGCTTGCTGGCGAATCTCAACTTCGCTCGAAAAAGTGAGAACAACACGCTCTTTTTGGGTAGATTCAGCGTAGGCGATATAGCATTCAGTACCGGTTGCGTGTCCGACCGCACTGTAGAGCAATTCTCGCTCCAACAAAGCATTAATCAGCATTGATTTTCCCGCACTAAAAGCGCCCGCAAACACAATCTCAAACTCGGGAGAAATTGCCTTTTTTAGAGAAGCTTGTACCGCCGTGATATCTTGTTGTCGCAAAGACGGTTCCTGACGCAGCAGTTGCAGTAGAGAGTCAACTTGCTCTTGCAGATTTTTGCATTGAGGCGGCATTTGAGTCATCGCGGCAGAATGCTCCTGTATTGTGGGAAAATTAGCTTAGGGTTAATTTTCGGCTAGTTCCTGAATATTTGCAACAGTAATTCTACTTATGTTATCGAGGATGGCTGAAAGTGCGATCCTCTTCGAGGGCTGCGCTAACGGCTATTGGGCGGCTAAATCTTGTGTTTCCAGCCAAGCTGCTAAGTCCGAGATTTGGGTAAAATTGAGCAAAGCTTCTCCTAAATCTTCTAATTTCGCGATCGACAATTCCCCGATTTGACTTTGAACTTCGGGAGTGACAGCACCTACACGGCGTTCCAACAGACGAACAATCAGTGCTATTTGTCCTGTTTTGATTCCTTCTTCTCTGCCTTCTTCTCTGCCTTCTTCTCTGCCTTCTTCTCTGCCTTTTTCTGTTCCTATTCGCACTGCTTTAGATATTGCACCTCGCCGATCTTGGATATAAATCTCCTGTTTTAGCAAGTCACTTAACTCGTCACGATTCAAATTAGCTCTACTTGCTATTGCAAATGCTTTATTGATTTCTGGCACAACTTCCATTGTTTCAGGTACTGTGTTTAAGTCTCTGGCAGTTTTGAGAAAATAAAGCCATTTGTCGGTCAAAGTTTCTAACTCCTCCAGACTTTTTTTAAACTTGGGTAACTCGACAAAAACTAATTCGATATCGTAAATAGGATAATCACTTAAAAACTCTCTTTCTTTCAGAACAAACCGCGAAGTTACTTTGTCAAAATCCTCAAACATTTCAAAATCAGTAATTGTCAAGGCAATCACTGGATTCAACATTACATATTGATCGGCTGTTTCTAATTGCGTGGAATAAGCTTTAGCTGCATTGTACAAAATTCGTTTTTCAAAAGCCTCTACGTTCAAAACCTGCATCTCGATAATGACAGTTGTGCCGTCATTTAAGTTGGCTCTAATATCTAAGTAAGTATCCTTAAGACCTCGAATTAGCGGCAATGAATAAGGATCGACGATTTCTAAACTTTCGATGGTGGGCTGATTGTCATATAGCAAGGCATTCAAAAAACTAATTAGAATGTCTTTGCTATTTTCAGAACCAAAGATTTTTTTGAAGGCAAAATCAGTTTTAGGATTGATGAATGTGAACATATAGGTAATGGGTAATGGGTAATGGGTAATGGGTAATGGGTAATGGGTAATCGGTAATGGGTAATCGGTAATCGGTAATCGGTAATGGGTAATCGGTAATGGGTAATGGGTAATCGGTAATCGGTAATCGGTAATGGGTAATCGGTAATGGGTAATCGGTAATCGGTAATCGGTAATCGGTAATCGGTAATCGGTAATGGGTGATGGGTGATGGGAAACCCCTGACGCCCTCAAGGCGGAATTGGCTGATGGGTAAGGTGCGCAGTGCGCACCTACATTTCGGTAAGGTGCGCAGTGCGCACCCTACAATTAATCATACAAATTCTGACGCGGTTTAAAAGTCTCAATTTGCCGCAATTTTTCGTACAATTCCCGTTCTTCGTCACTAATTTCCTTGGGAATTAACACCTGAATTTCTACTAGCTGATCTCCCCGATCGCCATTTCCAGTCGGATAGCCCTTATTCGCCAGCCGCAACCGCTTCCCAGACGTGACTCCCGGTGGCAGTTTCATCTTCACCAAGCCGTCTAGAGTCGGCACTTCAATGTCTCCACCAAGTACCGCTTCGCAGGGTGTCAGTGGCAATTCGCAGCAAATATCCGACATTTCCAAGCGGAAAAATGGATGGGGAGAAACGGTGATTTTTAAGTACAAATCGCCACCGCCAATACCTTGATTTCGCAGGCGAATTCGCTGGCCCGATACCATCGCCCCAGGCATATTTACCTCGATCCACCGCCCGTCATCCAAGCGGATGCGCTCGGTACCGCCGGAATAAGCTCTTTCCAAAGGCAGAGTCAGCCTCGCATCAATGTCTTGTCTGATTTCGCGATCGTCCATTTCGCGAGTTTCGCGTCGAATTTCGCGATCGTCCAAATCCCTTCTCTCTTCCCGAGAATTAGCAACATAACTGGTTTTCTTAGAAGCCGTATTCCACGGTTCCGAAGTGGGAACTCGCGGTGCATCATTCTCTGTCGCCATCCTCACTTCCCGGCGCCTTCCGAGGACTTGATCGAGAAATTTATTAAAATCTGAGTAATCGCTAAAATCGATATCTTCGGCAGGCTTTTTGCGGCTATTTTTACTATTTCCCCAACTTGTAAAATTGGGAAGTTTTACCCCTTGTTTGCCTTGAAATCCCTTTTGTTTCCAGAATTTACTAAACTGATCGTATTGAGCGCGCTTTTCGAGATCGGAAAGAATATCGTAAGCTTCATTAATATCTTTAAACCTATCTTCGGAAGATTTATCTCCGGGATTCACGTCAGGGTGTAACTGTCTCGCGAGTCGTCGATAGGCTTTTTTTATCTCGTCAGCCGTAGCATCTCTGGGCACTCCCAGTATTTGATAGTAATTACGAAAGTTTTGCATAATTTGAGAAGGAAGAAGGAAGAAGGAAGAGGGAAGAAGGAAGAGGGAAGAGGGAAGAAGGAAGAAGGAAGAGGGAAGAAGGAAGAGGGAAGAAGGAAGAGGGAAGAGGGAAGAGGGAAGAGGGAAGAGGGAAAGATGTTTTATTCTGGTTTAAGTTTATTGATTGTGCTGACAATTAGTCGTGTGACTTCATCTACTTCTTTAACAACCGGTGATATTTGCTGGTGCGTTCCTAACCCCACTTTTTCAGAAATCACTAAATGAGTATCCAGTTCTCGCAGCGAACCGAGAGTTATTTGTAAATATCGAATATACTCTTTCGTGCTCACCGAATAGCAAGGGTTTGAAGCCCCAGCATGAAGGCAGATTGTGATAAGAACGGAGTTTAAATCTCTGTTCTTATCACTTCGCTGTCAACTGTCAACTGTCAACTGTCAACTGTCAACTGTTTAAACGTCCATATCCCTCAGCAATGTTAGCTGGTACTGATACAGATGCACGGCGAATTTGACTGGTAATACCATAAAGTTCAGATGGATGAAATGATTTGGTTAATTCGTAGCAAAGTTGACAAAGATAAATACCCCGCTGCCAGATGTATTGTTCTCTATGACTCATAAAAAAATATAGTTTTCTCCTTGCTGATTATAGTAATCTCTATCTATTTCCAAGAAGTCTAGTGTAGTAGAGGAGAGAAAAAAGAAGTCCAGAAGAAGTGGAAAAAGGGCGGTCACATATTCTCTGCTAAAAATCCGCTATTTTCCTTCTTCCTTCTTCCTTCTTCCTTCTTCCTTCTTCCTTCTTACTTCTTACTTCTTACTTCTTCCTTCTTCCTTCTTCCTTCTTCCTTCAATTACAACCAATCATCGTCGTCATCCCAGTCGTCGCTTTGATTTTGATAGGGGCGAGTTGGGCGGTTATTGCTGGTTCTGCGATCGGGTGTGCGATCGTATGGGCGATCGGGTGTGCGATCGTAAGATCGATCGCGATCTGGCATACGATCGCGATCGTAAGAGCGATCGTAAGGGCGATCGGGCATTGGATCGACTGTCGATCGCCTGTAGGGCTTAGCATTTTGATAATAGCTGCTGTCATCGCTGCGCCGCTTGGTACTATCGCCTGTAAAAGTCCGCTTCACAGACTCAAAGAAATCATCATCATCGTCATCATCAGCAAAGGCCGCGACTTCCCGACTCAAATCGTAAAGAGCATCCTGCAAATCCGAGCCAACTTGGTCAACTCCCCGCTCATCCTTACGTTCCAAACTGTCTCGCAATTCCCGAATTAAAGTTTCAATGCGCTGGCGGCTTCTTTGGGCAAACTGCATTCCGCGATCGAGTGCAACTTCCCGCAACTGTCGCTCAGCTTGATAAGCCAAAGCCTCAGCGCGATTGCGTTTTTCCACCTTTTCCCGCTGCAACTTATCAGCTTGAGCAAACTGTTCCGCATCGCGAATCATTTGATTCACTTCCTGCTGGCTCAGCGTCGAAGCACCTTGCACAGTAATGCTTTGTTCCCTGCCGGTAGTTTTGTCCAAAGCAGTCACCAACAGCATCCCGTTAGCATCAATATCAAAAGCCACTTGTACCTGCGGGATCCCTCGCGGTGCCGGCGGAATTCCCGTTAATTTAAACCGTCCCAAAGACTTATTATCTCTACCTAATTCCCGTTCCCCTTGGATGATGTGAACTTCTACCACAGTTTGGTTGTTTTCAGCAGTCGAAAAAATATCCGATCGCCTAACTGGAATAGTAGTATTGCGCGGAATCAGTTTTTTCATCACCCCGCCGATGGTTTCCAAGCCCAGGGACAGGGGCGTCACATCCAACAGCAGCACGTCCCGGACATCCCCGCCCAAAATCCCCGCCTGAATAGCAGCACCCACCGCCACAACCTCATCGGGATTGACATTTTGATTCGGTTCGCGATCGATCAAACTCCGCACAATTTCCTGCACCAAAGGAATGCGAGTCGAACCGCCGACCAACACAACTTCATCAATCCGAGAAGGACTCATATTGGCATCAGCCAAAGCTTGTTTCACCGGACGGCGCATCCGCTGCACCAAATCGCTGCACAGCCCCTCAAATTGACCGCGAGTCAAACGCGTTTCCAAATGCAAAGGCCCATCTTCATTTGCATCAATAAACGGCAAATTAATCTCAGTGACGCCAACTCCCGACAGCTCTATTTTTGCTTTTTCTGCCGCTTCGATCAAGCGCTGCAAAGCTTGGCGGTTTTTGCGTAAATCCACGCCTTCTTTTTCTAAGAATTGTTCAGCCAACCAATCAACAATTTTGGAGTCAAAATCATTGCCACCCAACTGAGTATCGCCGCTAGTTGCTTTAACTTCAAATACTCCATCTCCAACATCTAAGATAGATACATCAAAAGTACCGCCGCCCAAATCAAAAACTAAGATTGTTTGACTTTCTCGCCTTTCCAAACCGTAAGCCAAAGAAGCCGCAGTCGGCTCATTTAAAATCCGCTTCACATCAAGTCCGGCAATTCTGCCAGCATCCCGCGTCGCCTGTCGCTGCGAGTCGTTGAAATAAGCAGGAACAGTGATTACAGCCCCCGTAACTTCTTGTCCCAGATAGCGGCTGGCTTCATCGGCCAACTTCCGCAACACCATCGCCGAAATTTCCTCTGGGGCGAAATCTTTTTTCAGGCGAGGGCATTTGATTTTGATGTTTCCGTTGTCGTCGCGGCGAGTTGTGTAAGGGACGCGCTTTGCTTCTGGAGTCAGTTCGGTATATTTGCGCCCGATGTACCGTTTGACGGCGTAAAAGGTGTTTTGGGGGTTGAGAACATTTTGGCGTCTGGCCATTTGTCCGACAAGGCGTTCTCCTTCCTTGGTGAAAGCAACCACCGAAGGAGTTGTCCGCATCCCTTCTGCGTTGGCAATCACAACCGGTTTGCCGCCTTCCATGACGGCTACTACTGAGTTTGTCGTTCCGAGGTCAATGCCAACTACTTTTCCCATACGTCCGTTGTCTCCTGTGGCGTTGTGTGTAGCTTTTTCAATATAAGCGTTAAGTTCGATCGCATTTATTGTACCGCGTCGAGCCACGGGGCTGCGGGGGGGTTATCTCACTTCGGGCTAGCGGTTGGGGTTGGTTGGGTGCGATCGACCTTTTTTCCATATGGCTTTGGCGCAGGGACTGAGGAGCAAATTGATTAGAATGGAGAGCAAAAGTTATCCTATCATCAACATCAAAATTAAAAGCCGTTAGCGCAGCCCTCGAAGAGGATCGCACAAACACCTTCAATCACCATAAAACCATGAAATTCAGCTTAGATGTAGAAAACAATCCCACAGGCTGGCCGGATCATACTCAACTACCCGAATCAGACGGTACTTTTGTGAAGAACTTTCAAGAACATCCCCAAAGCATTTTACTAACCGATTCCATAACTCCTATCTTAGAAAGAATTCACGCTGACGGTAACTATTGTATCGGTCAAGATAGCGGTATTTATTGGCGATTAACTGACCCCTTAGAAAAGGGTGCAGAAGCACCTGACTGGTTCTATGTACCGAATGTTCCACCAACATTGGATGGTAAATTTCGCCCTTATTATGTGTTGTGGCAAGAGTTTATATCACCGTTGATTGTGTTAGAGTTTGTATCCGGGAATGGTGCTGAAGAACGGGACAGAACGCCTTTATTGCGATCGGGCAAACAGGAAACTAAGGCTGGTAAATTCTGGATTTATGAAAATGTCATACATCCGGCATTTTATGGAATTTATGAAGTCAGCAAGGCTAGTGTTGAAGTCTATCATCTGATCGAAGATAGGTATCAATTAGTTGCAGCAAACGATCGCGGTCATTATCCGATTCCACAGTTAGGAGTAGAATTGGGAATTTGGCAAGGTACTTATCAAAATATGGAATTACCTTGGTTGCGCTGGTGGGATAGTGAAGGGAATCTGTTGTTATCGGGGGCCCAAAGAGCCGATCGCGCTGAAGACCAATTAGAGCAATTACGCGCTCAATTGCGATCGGCTGGCATTGAACCACAATTATAAGCCGAAATGAGGAGACGGCAATGCCGTTTCCCTACAATTAATTTAAACTTAATCATCATAGAGGAAACTAAGTGCCACGCATTTTTGACAACATCGAATTATCCCTGCTACCAGCATTACGAGAAACCATCAAACTCTCCTATCGCGCCGATTTTTGCGTGGGCTATTTCAATCTCAGGGGATGGCGGAGCATTGGCGATTTAATCGAAGCATATGTGGGAAATCAAGGAGCCTGCTGCCGCCTTTTGGTGGGAATGCAAAGCTTGCCATCCGATGAATTGAATGCTAGTTTTAGCCTGATTTCCCATCATCGGGGGATTGACAATAGTACGATTATTCGCCTCAAAAAACGGATGGCTGAGGAATTTCGCCAGCAGTTGATAATCGGGGCTCCCAGTGATATTGACGAGCAGGGTTTACGCAGATTGAGCTATCAGATTAAAACCGGAAAAGTTATTGTTAAATTATTCTTAGCTTATCACCTGCACGCCAAGCTCTATCTCGTTCATCGTCACGATCCAAATAGTCCGATTGTCGGATTTTTGGGTAGCAGCAATCTGACTTTATCGGGACTCTCAAAGCAAGGAGAATTGAATCTTGATATCTTAGATTCTGATGCTTGTAATAAGTTGCAAAAATGGTTTGAAAACCGCTGGGAAGAATACGGCTGTATTGATATTTCTAAGGAACTCGCCGAAATTCTCGATCGCAGTTGGGCGCGATCCGAACCAATTCCACCCTATCACATCTATCTCAACAGAGTCTATCATTTGTCCCGCGAGGCGATCGCAGGTATTTCCGAATTTCAGATTCCCCGCGATTTTAAGGGTTTATTTCAGTTTCAAGAAGAAGCCGTTAAGCTAGCAGCCCGTCACATTACCAAACGGGGAGGCGTGATTATTGGCGATGTGGTAGGTTTGGGCAAAACTTTAGTCGGTACAGCTATTGCCAAAATTCTCCAAGAAGATTGTCTCTTGGAAACCCTGATTATTTGTCCGAAAAACTTGGTCAAAATGTGGCAGGAGTATGCTGATAAATATCGCCTCCTGGCAAAAGTCTTATCCATCAGTCGGGTACAGCAAGAATTGCCGGAATTGCGACGCTATCGAGTTGTGTTAATTGATGAAAGTCACAACCTCAGAAATCGAGAAGGCAAGCGATATCGAGCGATTCAAGAATATATTGCCATCAATGAAAGTAAATGTATTCTGCTTTCGGCAACTCCTTATAATAAAACCTATTTAGATTTATCTGCTCAGTTGCGACTGTTTATTCCCGAAGACCAAAATTTAGGATTGCGGCCCGAAGCTTTGCTAAATCAATTGGGCGGCGGCAGTCAAGGAGAGTTAGAATTTATGAAGCGACATCAATGTTCGGTGCGCTCTTTAGCGGCTTTTGAAAAGAGCGAACATCCTGATGATTGGCGAGATTTGATGAAGCGCTACATGGTGAGGCGAACTCGCTCGTTTATCAAAGATAATTATGCGGAAACCGATGCAGAAAAAGATCGCAGATATCTAGAATTTGCCAATCGCACTCGCTCCTATTTTCCCGATCGCCTTCCCAGAACCATTAAGTTTTCCTCGGAAACTTCCACAACCAACTCCCAGCTTGACTTTGAGGAAATTGTCGAAGTCATCAACGCCCTAAATCTGCCCCGTTACGGACTCGGAAATTACATCGCCAAAAAACCCAAACAACAGCCGACTGAAGCAGAACAGCGACAGTTAAATGCCCTATTTCGTGGCGGTCGTCGGTTGATGAGATTTTCCGCGGACAAACCTGTTTAAACGGCTAGAAAGCAGCGGGAGTGCGTTTATTCAGTCGATCGAGCGGCACATCCTGCGGAATTTTGTTTATTTGTATGCGATCGGGCAAAACTCCGATATCCCGATCGGCACTCAGGATGCAGCATTGTTGGATACCCGCAACAGCGATGAAGATGCTGATTCAGTGGTGATGAGCAATTTTGATACCGAAGAAACCGAAGATGATTCGGGCGAACTTTTAGATATCGAAGCTGAATTGCTGTCAGGCGAAAAAGGTTTTAAGCAACGAGCACAAGTAGTTTATGGAGAATATCAAACACGCTATCAACGCAGATTTAAATGGCTAAAATCAGACTTTTTTGATAGCAAGCAGTTAAAACAAGATTTGCTAGCCGATGCTCGTTCTTTAATTGAAGTATTACAAACTTGCAGTGCATGGCATTCTCAACCAGATGAAAAGTTAGCAGCTTTGGTGACATTGATTGCAGAAACTCATCCGAATGAGAAGATACTAATTTTTACTCAATTTGCCGATACAGTCCGCTATATAACTGATAACTTAACCAAGCTCAAAATTGCAGGCATTGCATCGGTGACAGGCAAATCAAAAGACCCCACAGAAGTCACATTCCGGTTTAGTCCGACTAGCAACGGTAAGCGTGACAAAATCTCCCCAGAACAAGAATTGCGTGTCTTAATTACCACCGACATTCCGAGTGAAGGTCACAACTTACAAGACAGTGCAATTATCGTTAACTATGACTTACCTTGGGCAATCATCCGGTTGATTCAGCGGGCGGGAAGAGTAGACAGAATCGGGCAAACAGCCGATCGCATTTTGTGCTATTCATTTTTGCCAGACGAAGGAGTAGAACGGATTATCAACCTGCGGGAAAGACTGCGCCGGCGATTACAGGAAAATGCCGAAGTTGTCGGCACCGACGAGACATTTTTTGAGGACGATTCACCACAAGTCATTCTGGATATTTACAATGAAAAATCCGGGATTTTAGATGGAGAAGAAGATGCCGAAGTTGACCTAACATCAGAAGCTTTTCAGATTTGGAAAAATGCGACTGACAATAATCCGACTTTGAAGAAAACCATTGAATCAATGCCAAATGTAGTTTACTCAACTCGCGCTCATACACCCGTACCATTGCAGCCAGAAGGAGTTTTATTGTACATGAAAACTACCGAGGGTAATGATTCGTTGATTTGGGTCGATCGCGCGGGAAACAGTGTCACACAATCGCAACTGGCAATATTAAGAATTGCCGCCTGCGACGAAGCGACTCCTGCCATTTCGAGAGACAAACAGCATCACGAATTAGTCAAAAAAGGTGCTGAATTGATAGCAGAAGAAGAGTTAACTGCGGGCGGACAATTAGGGAGATCCTCCGGTGCTCGGTTCCGAACCTACGAACGTTTGAAAAATTACGCGCAGTCCATGCGTGGTACAATATTCGCATCCGAGGAATTGGCAAAAGCCATTGATGAAATTTACCGCTATCCCCTGCGCCAGTCGGCAATTGACACGTTGAATCGGCAGTTAAAAAGCGGTATTGGCGATCGGGCTTTAGCCGAATTAGTCGTAGCATTGAGAATGGAAGATCGTTTTTGTATAGTTAGTGAAGATGGAGACAAACGGGAACCAATGATTATTTGTTCTTTAGGTTTGTTTCAGAGGATATAATTATTGGGAGTCGAGAAACCGGGAACGGGCAAGATGCCCATTCCAAAATCAAATTAAGTCTTGTGGAACGGGCATCTTGCCAGTTCTTGAAAATAGTACAACATCTCAGATTTAACTTACTTCTTCCTTCTTCCTTCTTCCTTCTTCCTTCTTCCTTCTTCCTTAATATATAACCATGCCGCAAACACTTACAGAATCCCGTCAACTTCTCCAAGACTTTGAATTCAACAAACTATTCGTCCAACAACTCGGTTGGGATAATCCATCATCCCGCAAAACCATACCCGCAGAAGTTGATGGCGAGACTTATTCCCGAACAGCCATCGCCCAACTTTTAGGAGTAGTTATATATGAAATTACCACCGCTAGCGGTAACATTCCCAATGCGGCCAAAAGATTGACAATCTATCGCGAAATTGTCCAGATATCCCGCGAAAATATATTAATTTTTATTGATGCAAATCGGACTAAATCTCTTTGGTATTGGGTGAAGTGCGAAGGTACAAAACTTTATCCTCGCGATCGTGTATATGTGAAACGGGAACCTTGCGATTTAATGTTGAGTAAAGTCACAGCTTTAAAAGTTGAATTAGCAGAATTAGAAACGCTATCGGTGATTGATGTCGCCCAAAGATTGCAGGCTGGATTGGATGTTGAACGAGTTACTAAGAAGTTTTTTGAAGAGTTCAAACAGCAACACGTTGAATTTTTAAGTGTGATTTCCGGGATAGATAAGGAGACAGACAGGCGCTGGTATACTTCGGTTTTACTCAACCGTTTGATGTTTGTTTATTTTTTGCAGCGCAAAGGGTTTATCGACAGCGGCAAAATGCTATATTTGCAGGAAAAGTTAGCTGAAAGTAAACTGCGGGGAACCGATTTATTTTACTCGGAATTCTTGAAAACACTGTTTTTTGAGGGATTTGCTAAGCCACAATATGAACGAAGTTCTAAGGTTGAAAGGCTGATTGGCAATATTAAATATTTGAATGGGGGACTATTTCTGGAACATCCCATCGAACAGAATTATCTGAATATTGCTATACCCGATGCTGCTTTCGAGAAAATATTAGATTTATTTGCGCGCTATTCTTGGAATCTCGACGATACGGTTGGTGGGAAGGAAAACGAAATTAATCCGGCAGTTTTGGGATACATCTTTGAGAAATACATTAACCAAAAAGCCTTTGGTGCTTATTATACCAGGCCGGAGATTACTGAATATTTGTGCGATCGCACAATCAACAAATTAATCCTCGACAAAATCAACCAATCCCTTAACTCTTCCTCCCATGCCCAATTCCCCATGCCCGATGCCCAATGCCCGATTCCCCATCAATTTGAAACAATCACCGAACTCCTCACCAATCTCGACGCAAATCTCTGCCGCCGCCTACTAGAAGAAATCCTCCCAAACCTCACATTATTAGACCCAGCCTGCGGTTCCGGCGCGTTTTTAGTCGCAGCGATGAAAACGCTGATTTACATCTATTCAACAATCATCGGTACAAGCAAGTTTTTAACCGACCACTACCTCAACGACTTACTAAAAACCATAGAAACAGAGCATACATCACTCAACTACTATATCAAAAAACGGATTATCAGCGACAACCTCTACGGCGTGGATATCATGCCGGAAGCAGTGGAAATTGCGAAATTGCGACTATTTTTAGCCTTAGTTTCGGCGGCGCAGAATGTCAGCGACTTGGAACCGCTGCCGAATATTGATTTTAACATCATGGCTGGCAATTCCTTAATTGGATTGATTCGGGTTGATGAAGAACGATTTGATTCTGTAGGAAATTCGCGCCAAGGTAATTTACTGCAAATTTTAGCTTCTGCTAATTACAAAGGAATTTTAGCGGACAAGAATAAGTCGATTGATTTATATAAAAAACACGCTTTTCAGTCTGGGGAAGAGGAAGGAACTTCTCAAGAATCGCGATTATTGAATTTGCGGCAGCATATTGAAAAGTTAAACCAGGAGTCGCAAGTCAAGTTAAATCAGTTATTGTTTGATGAGTTTACCAGGCTGAAAATTAAGTACGAAGAGGTGCAGTTAGCGGGGAAACCTCATAAACGAGTTTTAACTATTGATGATATTGCAAGATTGCAACCGTTTCACTGGGGATATCACTTTGACAGAATTTTAGAACGGGGAGGATTTGATGCGATTATTGCTAATCCACCTTGGGAAGTTTTCAAGCCAGATGCTAAGGAGTTTTTTGCTAATCATAGCAATTTAGTGACGAAAAAAAAGATGGATATTAAGAGCTTTGAAAAAGAGCAAAAGAAACTCTTGCAAGATTCTGAAGTTGCTAATGCTTGGTTGGAATATCAGAGCAATTTTCCCCACATTAGTGCTTACTATTGTTCAGCAGAACAGTACAAAAATCAGATTTCGATTGTCAATGGTAAAAAAGCAGGTACGGATATTAACCTCTATAAACTTTTTGTAGAACAATGTTTTAATCTCTTACGCAGAGGTGGCGAGTGCGGGATTGTGATTCCCAGCGGCATTTACACTGACTTGGGTACTAAGCAACTGCGGGAAATGTTATTTAGTCAAACACAAGTCACGGGGTTATTTTGTTTAGAAAATCGCAAAACAATTTTTGAAGGGGTTCATAAGAGTTTCAAAATAGTTGTTCTTACTTTTGAGAAGAATGGGATAACAACTGAGTTTTCCTCTGCTTTTATGCGTCTTGATGTGGAGGAACTGCAAAGGTTTCCTAATGCTGATAGCTTGCGAATTAGCGTTGAATTAGTGCGGAAGTTATCTCCTGACTCTCTGTCGGTGATGGAGTTTAAAAATGATGGAGATATTCGGATTGCTGAAAAAATGCTGCAATTCCCGTTACTTGGCGAACAGATTAAGGGGAAATGGAATTGTATACTACATCGCGAATTTGACAGGGGTAACAGAACTGATTTTTTTCAACTTCAAGCCACAAGCAATAGTCTACCACTTTTTGTAGGAAAAATGTTTCATCAATTCACTAAAACTGATGAATCTGCGCCATACTGGATCGAAGAAAAAATGGGGAGAAAAGAATTACTTGGAAATAATAAAGATTGCAATCAGATACTTGATTATCAATGCTATCGTTGGGTACATCGACGAATTGCTCGTAATACTGACTCGCGTACATTAATTACGACCATTGCTCCCAGCAGAGTGTTCTTTGATAATAATAGTACCAGTATCGATTTAGGTAAATCTAAAATTGGTCAAGCAGAAATGTTGGCTTTTTGTGCAATGTGTAACTCTTTTATTGTGGATTGGTTTCTCCGTCAAAAAGTGACTACAACTCTTAATATGTTTTATATTTACCAAATTCCTATCCCGCGATTAACCACTGGTGACAAATACTTCTCGGACATCGTACAGCGCGCCGCAAAACTGATCTGCACTGCCCCAGAATTTGACGAATTAGCCCAAGAAGTCGGCTTAAACTCGCACCGAGAAGGCGTTACCGATGAAACAGAACGCGCTAAATTGCGAGCGGAATTAGATGGCATCATCGCTCACCTTTACGAATTAACGGAAGCAGAATTTGCGTATGTTTTGACTACTTTTCCGATCGTCCCAGAAGCTGTAAAACAAGCAGCATTGGCAGCATATCGCACGTTTTCATGTATGTAAAAGTATTGTAGGGTGCGTCAGCCCACAGCGTTTACCTTAGCTTTTGGAGCGATTGAGCTGACGCACCCTACAGGCCTCGTTAGTGGTTTAAATGCGTAACCTTTCCAAGCAAAAAAACTGGGTTTTTCACTGAATCTGCGGGTGAAAATCAAAGATTTTTGCAAAAACCCGGTTTCTGATTCCCCCACTAACTCAGATTACCTACATTCAACTCACCGAGGCGCTTCAAAATACTCAGCACGGTGTACAACTCGTTCCCTGGATTTAAAAGGCAAAACTTCCGAGAAAAAGCGTACTGCGGTGTTTCCCCCTTAACTAATTTGACAAATAGAAAATCTGCCCCATTCATTAACAATCCGTAAGTAGGTCGATCGCTCTTCAGATTAGCTAACATATAAGCTAGCAACTGCGGAATCCCTACTTCCAAAGAGAACGCCGCTTTCTTGGACTCGATAACTACTACCCAAAACTCCTGAAACAAAGCTAGAACATCCAACTGTCCCCTGACAATCATTCCTTCATCTTCGTCAACAATTTCTACAGACTTTTCGGAAGTAACGTGAAAAGGAGCAAGATAAAAATCTGCTAAATCCAACAATGGAGACAATACTACCATTTTGACTGTATTTTCTAGAAGTGGGGGATATTCTAGTAAATTTGTGTAACTTGCTTGCACTCTGTCTAATCGCTGTTTCTCAGCTTCTGAGATTTCTGGCAAATTATCCTGCCACTCGCGAAAGAATTGGTCATCTCTGACTAATTTAATTCCAAATTTTGTTCTCAAGCCGTACATCGTGACATTTCGAGCTTGAATTGTTTGTACCATCGTTTTATACTAAGTTTAAAGTCTATACAGATTGTGCCCTCAAGTGGTCATTCCCATCTATAAAATAGATGTTTTACCTAATGGCTGTATCTATTAGCTCTTGATTTCCAACACAGAAACTCTCTTTTCAAGTTCTAATAGCCTCTGAATCATTGGTATATCTTCGACAGAATCTAGATGACTAGCTAGAGCGCTAACTATGACATCAGTTTGAGATATGCCCGTTTGCTGAACATATCTTTTGAGCTTGCTAAAAAGACTACGGGGAACTCTCACAGCTATTTGAGATTTCTTACTCGGAGATAGCCCTTTGTGTTTAGGTTCTATACTTAATGGTTCTACTGCTTCAGTAGGATGATCTGCCTGTGTAGAGCTACCTACTTTGTAAGCTTCATAGTCATTTTCACGAAGTGTGAAAATTCGTCTGATAAAACACTTATGATTTCCGGTAGGAGGGGCATCATCTTCTAATTCTGCATACCCCACTAAAGTTTGACCTTGCTGAAGCTCTGAAAGACGTTTTTTAGAGACTCCTTTTCTGGTAGAAAAATTTACCTCGCTCTCTCGCACCCAAGGCATTTTGCTGATATCTACAAGCCAGGCAATTTCGGCTTCGTGCCTTAAGGTCTCGTCGCTGACAAAACTGTTCATAGTTTTTATTTTCAGTATGTTTACTAATTCTAGCACGTAGGGCAAAAAATAGCAACTGCATGGCAAATTTCCCTAAAAATAGCTAAGAACCAGATCGCCCCGCACCGGACACGGCACAACCACGTCCCTACAGATTGCCCAAAATTTTGTAACGAGTTGTAAAGTATAATGAACACAAAGTGAATATAGAGGCCAAGTAGTATTAAATGCGAGTTGCGATCGCCGGAGCAGGCTTAGCAGGACTTTCCTGCGCTAAATATCTTACCGATGCGGGTCACACCCCCATCCTCCTAGAAAGTCGGGACGTACTCGGCGGTAAAGTAGCCGCCTGGAAAGATGCAGACGGCGACTGGTACGAAACCGGTCTCCACATCTTCTTCGGTGCATACCCAAATATGCTGAAACTCTTCAAAGAACTTGACATTGAAGACAGGCTGCAATGGAAAGAACATTCGATGATTTTCAATCAGCCGGAAACGCCCGGAACCTATTCTCGCTTTGACTTTCCCAATATTCCGGCTCCGTTGAATGGCCTTGTGGCTATCCTCAGAAACAACGATATGCTCACCTGGGCCGAAAAAATCAGTTTCGGCATTGGTTTGATTCCGGCGATACTTCAAGGCCAGAAATACGTCGAAGAAATGGACAAATACTCGTTTTCAGACTGGCTGAAAAAGCAAAACGTCCCCCCCAGAGTCGAAAAAGAAGTATTCATCGCCATGTCCAAGGCGCTGAATTTTATCGACCCCCACGAAATATCTGCAACCATTCTGCTGACAGCCCTCAACCGCTTCTTGCAAGAGACAAAAGGCTCGAAAATGGCCTTTTTAGACGGTTCCCCTACGGAGAGGTTGTGTCAGCCGATGGTAGACTACATAACTGAACGCGGTGGCGAAGTCCGGCTGAATGCACCCATCAGAGAGTTTTTGCTCAATGATGACAATACGGTGCGCGGTTTCCAGATTGGCGGCGTCAAGGGGGCCGAGGAAGAAATTCTGACGGCGGATCTTTACGTTTCGGCGATGCCGGTTGACCCGCTAAAGTTGATGATGCCGAAACCTTGGGGCGAAATGGATTATTTCAAAAAGCTCGAAGGTTTGGAGGGAGTACCGGTGATTAATGTACACTTGTGGTTCGATCGCAAGCTGACAGATATCGACCATTTGCTATTCTCGCGATCGCCCTTACTGAGCGTCTACGCCGACATGAGCAACACCTGCCGCGAATATGCCAACCCAGACAAATCCATGCTGGAACTGGTACTCGCACCCGCCAAAGACTGGATTGGCAAATCTGACGAAGATATCGTCGCAGCCACAATGGTCGAGTTAGAAAAACTCTTTCCCGACCAAATCCCAGAACCCGCCAAAGTGCTCAAATATCACGTAGTCAAAACCCCACGTTCCGTCTACAAAGCCACCCCCGGACGCCAGGAATGCCGTCCCTCGCAAACAACTCCGATTAGCAATTTCTATCTAACGGGGGATTATACGATGCAGCGTTATCTTGCGAGTATGGAAGGTGCCGTGCTTTCTGGTAAGCTGACAGCGCAGGCTATTTCAACTGCCAATAAAAAATGAAAAATTAAGAATTTTTCATAAAGACTGGGGCTGACGCACGGGCGACCAGAAACCGGGTTTTTAGCCAAAATATTTGCTTAGAACCCTCAATCTCGGTTCAAAAACCCAGTTTCTTTGTTCAGATGCGTAAGTCCTCAAGACGTAAAAGAATCTCCTGTTGTCTCAACGGGGGAATGTCAGTTCTAATCTTTAAATTTCTTATTCTCGGATGCTGCAACTGTCAAAACTCCAGTGCATGAGAACTCTGGCCTCTTTGGATGAATCCTACGAACTGTGCCGCCAAGTCACAGCGAGTTATGCCAAAAATTTTTATTTAGGCACTCAACTCATGCCCGAAGCCAAGCGTCGGGCAATCTGGGCGATTTACGTCTGGTGCCGCCGCACCGACGAACTCGTAGACGGGCCTGGTTCTGAGGCTACGACCCCTGAAACGCTAAATTTGTGGGAAAAACGCCTAGAATCTGTGTTTGCGGGCCATCCCCACGATGATTATGACGTGGCTTTGGTGGATACGCTGTCTCGTTTCCCGATCGACATTCAGCCGTTTCGAGAGATGATTGCGGGCCAGCAAATGGACTTATACCGCAGTCGCTACGAAACTTTTGAAGAGCTCAATCTTTACTGTTACCGAGTAGCCGGCACTGTTGGGCTGATGTCGATGTCTGTGATGGGCGTAGACGAATCCAACTCTGCGGCTAATTGGAATTGGCACTGGGGGAATAGAATTCCCAAAGAAGAAGCCGTCGCCCTCGGTATAGCCAAGCAGTTGACGAATATTCTGCGCGATGTGGGAGAAGATGCCCGCCGTGGCCGCATTTACATTCCCTTAGAAGACTTAGCTTTGTTCAACTATACCGAAGAAGATTTATTCAACGGTGTAATTGACAACCGCTGGCGGGAATTGATGCGCTTTCAAATTCAGCGAGCTCGCAAATTATACGCCAGCGCCGAACCGGGAATTAAAGTGCTCAGTCCCGATATCCGCTGGACAGTGTGGGCTGCTACGATGTTGTACAGCAGAATCTTAAATGCGATCGAGTGCAATCAGTACGATGTGTTTCAGAAGCGGGCATACGTTACCAATTCTCAGAAACTGTTGTGTCTCCCCGCCGCTTGGTTGAAGTCAAAAGTGCTTTAGCAGCGGGCAATTTGGCTGGCGATTCGGCAACGGGTAAGGGCTATTTGTCAAGTTACAAATTATATGATGTCCAGCAAATTGCAAATGAGATTTGTAGGGACACGGCAGTGCCGTGTCCTTAACTGTTTTGTGTTAATTGGAGTCAAAGTGGTGGTGTAGTGGTTGAATTTTTCAATTGGGCGATCGTACTTTCGAGCAATTCCTTTTCCTGTTGTAGTTTTGCCTCTAAATTTTGAATTTGTTCGCGGCGGGCTTCAACTTCGATAAAGCGGCGAGACAACTCTTGACTTTGCAAGGTGAGAGATTGCCGCCACCCTTCCGCCTTCTGGGCTTCTTGCTGCAAAAAATCGGGAGTAAAGCCTGTTGTTAAATACTTCTGAACTAATTCTAGCACCCAGTTTGTAGCCGCTTGAATATGCAACAAAATCTTGCTATTTTCGCCAATATCTGCTAATACTAGCATCCCTTCATTTAAAACATTGCGATCGAAATCTGGCGGTAGCGTCAAGACAGTTTCTTGAAAAAGAATAGCCCATGTCTCATCATAATTTTGACAAGCCAGCAATTGCAGACTTATCTCACCTGAAATTTCCTTCTTTTGTACTTGGGCTAAATATAGCATAAGCGTAATTGGTAATTGGTAATTGGTAATTGTAATTGGTAATTCATAATTTGCCGTGTTAGAACAATTTGTTATATTTTTGAAACCAAATTTGTAGGGGCGGGTTCACCAACAATTTACGGTAAAAATGAATAATTTCATAAACCCGCCCCCGCCCACCAACAATACAAATGTACCATAATTTATTGGTTGGTGAAATGTTCATCTAAATAATCGCGGGGATGGGGCGGGTTTATGAGATTGTTTGTGGATTTCATAGATAGTTGGTGAACCCGCCCTACGGAATTTTGGGATTGTTTTGATGAGGCTATTGAAACCAAATTTGTAGGGGCGGGTTCACCAACAATTTACGGTAAAAATGAATAATTTCCTAAACCCGCCCCCGCCCCACCAACAATACAAATGTACCATAATTTATTGGTGAAATGTTCATCTAAATAATCGCGGGGATGGGGCGGGTTTATGAGATTGTTTGTGGATTTCATAGATGGTTGGTGAACCCGCCCTACGGAATTTTGGGATTGTTTTGATGAGGCTGCACAACCAATCAAAACAGAAAATATCTCTGCGCCATTGGCAAAACAGTTGCCGGTTCGCAAGTCAACAATTGTCCATCCGCCCTCACTTCATAGGTTTCTGGATCGACTTCCATGTGCGGCAAATAATCGTTGAGTTTCATATCTCTTTTACTAATCTGCCTTGTCCCGGAAACTGCTACAGTTGGCTTTTGTAAACCGAGCTGTGCTGCAATATCTCGATCGCGCGCCACCTGCGAAACAAACGTCAAACAAGTCGCCCCAATTGCCCCCCCAAAGCTGCCAAACATCGGCCGCATATGCACCGGCTGCGGCGTCGGAATGCTCGCATTAGCGTCCCCCATCTGCCCGTAGGCGATCGCACCACCCTTAATTACCAACTCCGGTTTCACCCCAAAAAACGCCGGCCGCCACAAACACAAATCCGCCAACTTACCCTCTTCCACCGAACCCACATACTGACTAATTCCGTGAGTAATCGCCGGATTAATCGTGTATTTAGCAACGTACCGCTTCGCCCGAAAATTATCATTTCCCCCCTCTATTCCCCCCCCTTGGTAAGGGGGGGTTATCCCTCTTGTTTCCCCCCCTTGGTAAGGGGGGGTTAGGGGGGGTAAATTCCCCCTTTGCACCTTCATCTTATGCGCCGTTTGCCAAGTCCGAATAATCACCTCTCCCACTCTTCCCATGGCCTGCGAATCAGAAGAAATCATACTAAAAGCACCCAAATCGTGCAAAATGTCCTCAGCAGCAATAGTTTCCCTTCTAATTCTCGACTCAGCAAAAGCCACATCCTCAGGAATCCCCCGATCCAAATGGTGGCAAACCATCAACATATCTAAATGTTCTTCCAAAGTATTGACAGTGTAAGGGCGAGTCGGGTTAGTAGACGAAGGCAAAACATTAGCTTGGCCGCACACTTTAATAATATCCGGTGCGTGTCCGCCGCCAGCACCTTCTGTGTGGTAAGTGTGAATTGCCCGATTTTTAAACGCAGCAATTGTAGCTTCCACAAATCCCGCTTCATTCAGAGTGTCTGTGTGAATTGCCACCTGCACGTCGTACTCATCAGCTACATTCAAACAATTGTCGATCGTTGCTGGCGTAGTTCCCCAATCTTCATGAAGCTTCAAACCCATTGCACCCGCCAAAACTTGCTCGACTAATCCTTGAGGTTGACTGCTATTTCCCTTACCTAAAAATCCCAGATTCACCGGAAAAGCATCGGCTGATTGCAGCATTCTGTACATATGCCAAGGCCCCGGAGTGCAAGTTGTAGCGTTTGTACCCGTTGCTGGGCCAGTGCCGCCGCCGATCATGGTAGTGACTCCAGAGGCGATCGCCACTTCGATTTGTTGCGGGCAAATAAAATGAATGTGAGTATCAACTCCCCCCGCCGTCAGAATCATTCCCTCACCAGCAATTACTTCCGTGCCGGGCCCGATAATAATATCTACCCTATCTTGAATGTAAGGATTTCCGGCTTTCCCAATTTTAAAAATCTTGCCATCTTTAATCCCAATATCTGCCTTGACAATCCCCCACCAATCCAATATCAAAGCATTAGTAATTACCGTATCAACAGCACCATCAGCATTAGAAATAGGCGACTGTCCCATGCCATCGCGAATGACTTTACCGCCGCCAAACTTAACTTCATCCCCGTAGGTTGTGAAATCTTGTTCAACCTCTATGAATAACTCAGTATCAGCTAACCGCACGCGATCGCCCGTTGTCGGCCCGAAGGTTTCCGCGTAAGCGCGGCGATCCATTCTGTAACTCATGCTTTCTCCTAATATAAATATTTTTTTAGTTGGCAGTTGAGGCTCGCTTAAATTATACTATGTGCCGAGTTCTTCAATCTGAGTTAGCAAATATAGCGGTTCTCAAGCGTGGTGAGGTATGCCCTAATGCCCTAATGCCCACGGAACCCACGGAGCCCTATGCCCACGGAGCCCTATGCCCACGGAGCCCTATGCCCTATGCCCATGAGTACCTCATCTTTTTGAGAAAGGCTATATTTACAACATTTGTGCGATCGCCCCATTTGTCGATTTGTAAATTCATTCCAGCATTTTCTTGATTTCCCTTCTCAAAACCTCCACATCCACCGTCATATCCATGCTAATTAAACTCCAATCTTCCGAATCGTCGCTGTTATCAACCATACGGGAGTATTCTAATCCCAATATCTGGGAAATGTAATAGAAAAACGGCGGCGTGTACCCGCCATAAAAGCATTCCAATACTTTCGTTCCAGGCTGACACCACAACAAATTTGTAAAACCAGCGCCGTGAGGGCCAACAACCACCGCTGCTTCTGCAAACAGGCGAATTTGTTCATCCACAGTGCGCGAAATATCTTCCAAAATTTCAAAACCAAACTCTTTCAACACCTCTCGTACTTGTGCCTCATTTTTAACCTGGCGTTGCCCGCTTCTAGAAAGATACAATTTCCTGTAAGGCTTGACATTTTCCTTGAGACAGAATTTCTTCCGCAAAAGCTCTATATCGTAAGGACTGGGGAAATACCAATCTTGATTGTTTCCTAATACTAAACTTTCTGCATGATATCCTGTATCTCTAGCCCGAGTGTCGATTAGCGAGCTTTTAGGAATACCGAGTTTGGTCAGAAAATCCAACTCAAAAGCTGTATGGCGCAAAGGATAACAAATTTTGGCTTCTTGCCAAATCTCCTTACCTAAAGCCTCCTCAATCCTACAAAGTTTTGCCAGTACAAAAATCACATAATCGTAATAACTGCACCACAAATGCGACCAAGGAGCAACTACCAGCGGATAGGTAATTTGGTGGGATTTATAAGGCCATTCCAGAATACCCGCGCCGCTAATCCGAAAATCTAGGTCTAACAGCAACTTGTGATTTAGCAGCGTGTTTCCAGACGTACAAATAGTTAGAGCCTCTATGTGTTTATTCACGGAAATTTTCCACACATAATCCGGGTCAAAAGACACGGTTTTTTCTGTGGTAAAAAACCGAGAAGGTACTCCATTTACTGAGGTTAATGCAGGTATGTTGACGGGTTCGTGCTGCTGTTTGTAAACGATGCTGTTATCTAATAATTTGATGCTGGTACGCCGATCTAACGGGGTTCTCCAGATACGCCTCGACGTTGCAAGCAAACTCTGCTTCAACATCTGTTTTATCTGGTCAACTAATTTTGGATTCATCATGCGCTTTTGCTGTGTATGTTTGCGGTTTTGAATACCAATATCGATCGCAAACTGCCGATTTTAACTCGCTCAAAAGTCTGAGGTTTCACTAACAAAAGAAAGGCATTTATACACTTATGCAGAGAATTTTTTTTGACATTGCTTTGTCACTCTCCAGCGGTAGTGCTGTTCAACAGTTGACAGTTGGCAGTTGACAGTTGACCGAAGGAGAGCGACCTCTACCTAGAAGGAAGAGAATTGGAGTAATGAATAGTCTGATTTTAATTTCTCCCGATCGGGGAGAGGCTTTCAACCAATTCTTTCTGGTAAGTGATACCATTTTGATTTTAGCTTTTCCATAGGATGACCGAGCGCGATCCTGGTTGGGATTGCGAGGTTAAAGTTGCATTATTTTAACTGGGATGAGTTTTAAGTTAACAAATTCCCAATTCAACATTCAACACTTGCAAACGATTTTCTGCTTTCATACTTAACTTTCCAGATGACCGTTCACTTTTCCATTAAAGCCGTAGACTTGACGGCTACCCACAAACGGTACTAATTGAATTTCTCTTTCATCTCCCGGCTCAAATCTAACTGCTGTACCTGCGGGGATATCCAACCGCATTCCTTTTGCTTGTTCTCGTTCAAATTCTAAGGCTTCGTTCGCTTCGTAAAAGTGATAGTGAGAACCAACTTGAATGGGCCTGTCACCCGTATTTGCAACCAGCAACCGCACTGTTGGGCGATCGGCATTTAGCTCAATTTCACCGTCTGAAACAATCATTTCTCCCGGAATCATATCTGTCTCCTGCGAGTCTGTGGGTTTAAATATTATTTAACGAATCGGATCGTGCACTGTCACCAACTTAGTTCCGTCGGGAAAAGTCGCCTCAACTTGCACTTCATGCACCATTTCCGGTATCCCTTCCATCACATCTTCCCGCGTCAGGAGAGTTGTCCCGTAGCTCATTAAATCTGCGACGGTGAGGCCATCTCTTGCTCCTTCTAAAATCGCGGCGGAAATGTAGGCTAGTGCTTCTGGATAGTTTAATTTTAAACCTCTGTGTTTGCGACGCTCTGCTAGCAGGGCGGCGGTGAAAATCAGCAGTTTGTCTTTTTCTTGGGGGGTGAGTTGCATTTTTATTCTTGTAAGTGCGATCGCATTATTTATTCAAGTTCAACTATCAGCCGTGGCAAATCATCGGTAATTACATCCCATGACTCAAGATAGTGTTAACATCTGGTTTGTGTCAAGGTGATTTATCCTTTTGTTTTTGGACTTTAGCAAAGAACCGAAAACGACTTTTTGCCGATCGCATATTTCTGACTTAAATCGGCTATATTTGTCACGACGAATGTCAATCGGAAGAAGTAGTCTGTCTGGTACTGGGGGCGGGTATTGCATTTGATGTGTTGCACCGGAAACAGAAAGTAGGTGAAACTAAAAGAGAATGCTATTTTATCCAAACTCTGGGCAAACAGCAAGGGCGTTCTGAAAAAGACAAGCGCAGCAATTCCCAAATAGCGACAAACCAGTCTCTGGCGGCAGCGGTGGACGAACCGCGATATCGGCACAGCAAACCGTTGGGAATGCGAGTAACGCCGGCAGCAGAATTAACGGCTACAGATCCGGAATAAATTGTATCTTCGCACCGCAAAGCTCGCACTTTTTCCAGCATCTCGGCTGTGACTGGTTCGCCGATCCAAGCGAGGGTAGCAACTACGGGTTTTCCTGCTAAGCCGTGAGCGCTTTCGAGCATTTCGCCCCCACCTTTGAGCCATTGTCTGTCAATCCACAGAGGGCTGTTTTTTTGCCAGATTTCGGTGTGCGATCGCCATTCTCCAGACAAGAACTTTTCGCCCCTAGCACTGCGTCCGAACCGCGTAATTTCCCACAGCAAAATACTGGCTTGCGGTGCTAATTCTACCCGCAAGTCTTGTCGGTAAACTGCGCCGTCGAAAACGATAGTTTCCTGGGGAAGCCATTCCAAATGAGCGCCAGTATCTAGTTGAATGTCAATATTTTGTTGCGCTGACTGTCCGCTGCTGCGATAAATTTTACCAGCCGCAGCACTGGTGATTAAGGCTTTGGCGTTTTCTTGGAGGTGGAAATTGAGCGAAAGGCGATCGCCCCCGACAACTCCCCCAGCCGTGTGCAAAACTACGCTGTGACAAACCTCTTTCCCTTCAGGATAAAACGGACGCTGTACCTTGAGCGGCGCTTGCATTTGATTGTGAATAATTTGGGTAGCCCCGTCACGGTTTGCGTAGGCTAACTTGAGGCTGCCATGCCAACCATTTTGAAATTTATTTGTAGAGGGGTCAGTCAAATTTTTGAGCATATTTTTTTGCATTAAAATTCAATACCTATCAAATTATATCTGAGTTATTTTACTCATTTGAAAACTTCATTTTTGGGCTAATATTACATAATCATCAATTGAGTAATTCAAGTCATAACGTAAGTTAAAGTGCTTACGAAAAAGTGGACTGATGAATTGCTGGGTATGAAGATTTTCTCTAGCAAATTTTCCAAAATTCGGATGGGATGTCCGGCTGTTTGTTGAATGTAAATATTTATACCAAACCAAGTTTAACCCCACATCATCAAGAAATTGTTTGACCACACTTAGCTCCTGTTCGCAACTTTCAATTTGACGAATATTGTAAGGTTTAAGCAACTTATTTTCTTGAATAATTAGCAAAACATAACCACAATCTGTCAGGCAATCCGTAAATATATCCTTATAAATGCGATGGGATTTTTCTCTTCTATCCTCATCGTTAAAAAAACAGTGAGAAATTACAATAAAATCAAAAAAGTTTTGAGGAATTTTTCTAGATTGACTTTCACCATCAAAGATACTAGAAGTGTCAAACCGAAAGTAAGCATTGATCGCTTGGGGTTCCATATATTGCCGCCAAAATTGGAGTCCGCGATATTGAAAAGCTTTTTGCTGTTCCAAAGAGTAATAGGATATGTGCATTGGCGGTATTAAACAAAAGTCGTTAATAGTTTGCAGGAACAAACCTAGTCCGTAGGCAACTGTCCCCGGCCCTGCGGCAATATCAAGGATATTGACTTTAGTTGGTAATAATCCTGCTTTGTAAATGAGAAACCAAGCTAGATATGCACAATAGACGTTATCTAGGAAATACCTCATTAAATAGATGTGAGGACTGAGTTCAAAACTGTATCGAGGATCTTGTCCTTCTTTGAGTTTTTGTATATCGTCAATAGCTTGTTGAAGTAAAGAATCAAAATTTGTTTTTTGCCGACTCAAATTATTCAGCTCATTTTTGATGAAACCAGCCAAATGTTGTTCAAACTTATCAAATACTTTTTCATAAATCCCTGTGCATTGAATCATGCTGGCATCGCATTCTTTAAGCTTGAAACTTTGTGAAATAACTTCAATAAATTGTGTATCCGGAGTCAATAAGCTTAAGTCATCAATATCTCCGGGAAAGGCATCAATTTTTCCGAACCCCAGTTCCAGTTCTAACTCTGCTAAACGCCGATCGCCTTCTTGGAGGCGGTTATTTTTTTGTTGCAATAATTTTTCAAGCTGTAGCCATTCTTTATATAGTTTCTCCTGCCACGATAATTTTGCCCCTGAATTTTGTATTTCTTTTAACAGTTTTTGGGCAAGTCGATTATTTTGACTCTTAACGGCTTGGTTAAACTTTTGAGAACGCCACCAGTTAGCTAGCAGATTATTCATAGCCAAATCCCTCTTTGCCTTCCATGATTTCAACATCCGGGAGCATCGCCTTGAGTTTATTTTTAAACTTGCGATAACTCTGCTGTTCGCTATTGTACCACCAAGCGTACTTTTGTTTAAGAGCTAATGCTTCTGAGCGCGTTGATGCAATTAGCGATCGCTCGTTGCTGGCATGAAAATCTTGAATCACTACCCGATCGACAACTTCTAGCTTGCTAATAAAATTACCTTCATCTTCGGGTAGGGTAGGTAGTAGTGGGGTCACAGTTATAGAAAATCTGACTTCGCAATTTTCTTGATAAGGAAAGCTGTATTTCAGTTTGGCAATAGCTTTAAGTCTTGCAGGAATACTCGGAGATTTTGGTTCAAAATCTTTCCGCACTTTTTCGCTACCAGTTGGAATGCTCATGTTGATTCGCAATCGCTGGAATTGCTGTAAAATATCGATATCTCTAGTTATCATAGGACTGCGAGTTTGGATAACCAGCGTCGGCTGATAGGGAACCATGACTTCTAACAAATGCCTAGTTAGTTGTTCTTTCGATTCAATTGGCTGATACGGATCTGTGACACTACTCATGTAAATTGTCGGTGGGCGATCGGGGTTTTTCTTGTGCCAACGTTCTAACTCTTTCTTAAGAATTGCCACTGCATTTTGCTTGATAATTACCCAATTTCCCCAATCATCTCGCATCTGTGAATTCGGGCTGAAAGCAGCAGCATAACAATAGCTGCATCCGTACTGACAGCCCCGATAAGGATTTAGCGTGAAATCGTAAGCACTGATAAATCCAGTAGCTTTGTTAAGCACTGATTGTGCATTTTGTGCATACACTTTGGCATTCCCGAAGTTTTCCCTGAGTGCGGAAGTGTGTTTTTTGCCGACGGAATATCCCTCATACTGAGACTTTACCATGATTACACGTGCTCCACGATTAAAAGAGAAAATGTTTAGGGATGAGAAATGCGATGGTGTTTCGATTTTACTATTTTATAGTACCGAACTAAAAAAAAATTGCCAAAACAGTGGGGAATTACTCAATTTTATAATAAGTTTTTTGAAGAAACAACTAGCTAACTTTATAAACTGTATTTTAAGGTCGATCGCCAATGTAATGCAAGCTTATGGATTTACTGACAGCGACGATATTTTCGCAAAATTGCTGAAATCCCACCTAGAACTGGCAAAAAAAACCGGAAGAACCCGTAGTTAGAGCTTGTATCCTTAACTAAGTAAGTGAAAATACTGTAGCTTTTTTTATGATTTTTGTAAAGTTGCGTATAATCACATAAATTGTTGATACAGATCACAAACACTTTTGTCTAAGAACAGAGATAATTAAGGCGTTATGGGGTAAATCGCGTCGGCTGGCAGCTCAGATAGCAATTGATCTGGCAAATTCAATAGAAAGATTAGTTTGACATTTTGTACTCAACCAACTGTCAGGCTAGAAAACGAAAAAGTTAAAAATCCGAAAAATTATTGTATCTCCCTATCGTTTTTTTAGGGAGTAGAATACGAAGTATTATAATTTTTCAACAAATCTACTGATTAACTGAGAAATACAGGTTTATGCTGTTTCTCGATATTGCAAAAAATTGTGCAGGATGTCAACTACTCCTGATTTGTTTGGGAGGAACTTTCGATGTTATTATTGACCGACACTCAGCCCCAAGATAGCAAAGTAGAGCCAGCAAACTCTGCTCAGAAAAAATTGTTACACCATAGATTTATTAATTTAAACTGGCTAAGGGAACGATTCAACCATTTGCGGATAGGCCAAAAAATCAGCTATGGCTATGCTTTAGCTATCGGCATAGCGATTTTGGGAACGGGTGCGGGCCTGAAAGTGGGAGACTACTTTCGCAAGCAAGCTTTAATTCAGGTAAATGTTGCTCAACAACAACAGCAACTGTTGCAAAATTTGCAAAATAGCATATTTGAAGCCCGATCGCACGCAGCGAGATTCCCGGCAGTTTTGGGAAACACGGTGTGGCTGCAATACGAACACGATCGGTTTGTCCAGCAAATCAATCAGGCGAAAATCCTGATTGCGGAAATACAATTTTTTGCGATCAAAAATCCCGACTGGCTAGCAAGACAAGAGAAAGATTTGCAGTCAATATTGCCAAGGTATGCGATGGTCATCGATTATTACGATCGGCTAACTAAACTGCAATTAAAAGAAGCCGAAGTGTGGCATTTGGAAGCTAACCGCATCGAGTCGGCACAGCTACAATTGTTGAGAAATCGCAGCGGCGAAGAGGCGATCGTACTAGATAAACTTTCCGATCATTTAACCCAATTAATTGCTACTGTAGACATTCAAAAAATGCAAGGGGTAGAAGCATTAGAAGAAGCTGAAAGTTTGCGAAACCGAATTATTCTCGGGAGTATGGTAATTTCAGGACTTCTCGCCGTGTTACTGGCGGACAAAACGAGCCGCGCCATTGCCCAACCCCTCGAAAGCGTGACAAACGTCGCCCAGCAAGTAGCCCGCGAATCTAATTTTAACCTGCAAGTACCAGTCACAACTGAAGACGAAATCGGAGTTTTAGCGGCTTCTTTCAATGAATTGATTCAGCGAGTTAGCGATTATACACAAGAACTAAAAGAAACTCAATCCCAATTAATTCAGACTGAAAAAATGTCGTCTCTCGGTCAAATGGTGGCAGGGATCGCCCACGAAATCAACAATCCGGTTAATTTCATCGGTGGTAACATTGACCATGCTAATAGATACATCCAAGATTTGGCAGACTTGGTAACTCTCTATCAAGCATACTATCCCAACCCACCGGATGAAATTAAAGACTGCATCGAAGACATTGAATTGGACTTTCTCAGCAAAGATTTGCCAAAAACGCTTGCTTCGATGAAAATGGGAGCCGATCGCATTCGCGAAATTGTCGTATCCATGCGGAACTTTTCCCGTTTAGACGACGGTTACATGAAACCTGCGGACATTCACGAAGGAATAGACAGCACCCTGATAATTCTCAATCACCGACTCAAACAAGGTATCGAAGTTATTAAAGAATACGCTAATTTGCCTCCGGTTGAGTGCTATGGAGCGCAACTGAATCAAGTATTTATGAACGTACTCGGCAATGCAATTGATGCGCTGGAGGAGGTAAAAAAGGCAGACAGAGCGTTTTCACCAACGATTTGGATCTGCACGGAAGTTACGGCAGATAATGCTATCACTGTCAAGATTCGGGATAATGGGCCGGGAATTACCGCAGCCACTGCCCAACAGATATTTGACCCGTTTTTTACTACAAAGTCGATCGGCAAAGGCACTGGATTAGGATTGGCTATTTCCTATCAAATCGTTGCCAAGCATCAAGGCAAAATTGAGATGAATTCTCAAATTGGACAGGGGACGGAATTTGCGATTACTTTGCCAATTGCTGAGTAATATAGCAGGCGATCCGGGACGGGCTAGAAGCCCATCCCACAAATCGGGGGGTGCATCTCAATGCAAGCGAATATATCCGTATGGGCTATAGCATGACCGCAGAAAATATGGGATTATAACTAATAACTTATATGCGGTCATGCTTCTTCAGGCTTCAAAAACCAGATCCACCCAAATCCGGGACGGGCTAGAAGCCCATCCCACAAATCTTGCAAGCATTGCTATAAGCTAGCGCGCATCTAATTTGAAGAATTCTCTTTCTTACAACTCTTGTGGGGTGGGCTTCTAGCCCGCCCGAAAAGTTAAATCCGCCACATCTTAGGATTTAGAGAAAGATGAGCGGAAATTAGAACTCTTGGTGTTGAGGCCAATCTGAAACTATTAGCTCACAAACCATGAAAATTTAATGGGGGTGGAGGGACTTGAACCCACACGACCGTTTCGGGTCAACGGATTTTAAGTCCGTAGCGTCTACCATTCCGCCACACCCCCTTTCGTGAAGCTGCTGCTGTGGTTTTGACCCACTGACAACAACAGCCTTTTATTCTACACGCAAAACCCTAAATAGCGCAACCCCTAATTGAAAAATTCTCAAAAGTCGCGCTGTATCTCCCCAAGCGGTACAATAGTTAACCAGCTAGCTGAGCGTGTCAACCGACTGACCCTGTTATTATTCCCTTAAAGCAAATCTATGTATATTACCTTGCTGCTTTACGCCGTCTTGGGAGGAGCTTACCTCCTGGTAGTACCCGCGGGCACCTACGCTTACCTGAACAGTCGCTGGTACGTGGCCTCCTCTTTTGAGCGTGGCTTCATGTACTTCTTGATGTTCTTCTTTTTCCCTGGTATGTTTCTCCTCGCTCCTTTTTTGAATTTTCGCCCCAAACGGCGGCAGATAGAAGCCTAAATGCGACGTATTGACGTAATTGGAATCAGTCTAGGCTTTTTTGTAGCGGGTGGGTTGGCCTACTTGGTGCTACAATTCGCCGGACTCGACAGCATGAATGCTGGGATTTGGAGTCAGTTATTTTTGATAGCTGGCTTGATTGGCTGGCTGGTGACTTATTTGTTTCGAGCGCTTACTCAAAAGATGACTTACAGTCAGCAACTGAAAGAGTACAAAGATGCTGTCTTGCAGAAGCAGCTCGATGAACTCACTCCTGAAGAGTTAGCCAAACTTCAAGCCGAAATTGAGCAGGAAAAAGATAGTTAGTCAGTGGTTAGTTGTCAGTTGTCAGTTGTCAGTTGTTAGTGGTTAGTGGTTAGTTGTCAGTTGTTATATCATGTCCGGTCGATCGACCGCGATTTTTGTAGGGGCCCGTGAGCCAACAATACCTGCCAATAATTGATAATCTCAAAAACCCGCCCCGACCGGGATATTATGGTTAATCAATCGGACATGATATTAGTTGTTATTAGCTAATACCAACTGCCAACAACCAACTGCCAAGAATCAACTGCCAAGAATCAACTGCCAAGAGTCAACTGCCAAGAATCAACTGCCAAGAATCAACTGCCAACAACCAACTGCCAACTCCCTAATGACTATTTCTCATTGTTTTGAAACGTTGCGAAAAAGCAACCAGTGTGGATTAATTCCTTTTATTACTGCTGGCGATCCAGATTTGGAGACAACGGCTAAAGCGCTACAAGTTTTGGATGATAACGGTGCAGATGCGATCGAGCTTGGCGTACCTTATTCCGATCCCCTAGCTGACGGGCCGGTGATTCAAGCTGCTGCTACGAGGGCGCTACAGCGGGGAACGCGGTTAGATTCGGTACTGGAAATGGTAGCGAGAGTTAGTCCGAATTTGCGATCGCCCATCATTCTCTTCGCATACTACAACCCGATTTTGTACCGAGGTATCGAAACCTTCTTGCAGGAAATCAAAAGTGCTGGAGTTCAGGGATTGCTTGTACCAGACTTGCCCTTAGAAGAAGCTGACAGCCTCATCCAACCTGCCAACAAATTAGGGATTGAACTCACCTTATTAGTTGCTCCCACAAGTCCCAAAAGTCGCATAGAAGCGATCGCTCGCGCGTCTCAAGGATTTATTTACTTAGTCAGCGTGATGGGGGTGACAGGAGTGCGGGAAGGCTTAGATACGCGAGCAAAAGAGTTGCTGAAAGAAATCCGCAGCATCACCGACAAACCCATCGGCGTCGGCTTTGGTATCTCGAAACCCGAACACGCCCGTCAAGTCAAAGAATGGGGTGCAGATGCTGCGATTGTTGGTAGTGCTTTTGTGAAACGCTTGGCCCAAGGAACTCCAGAAGAGGGTTTAGAGGCGATCGGCGAATTCTGCAAGAGTCTAAAAACAGCTATTCAAAATGATTAGTAACTGTGCAGATACTTTCCGCCATTAGACAGATGTGGGCGATCGGCACGTGCGGCGACAATTGCCATTAAAGACCTTGTTGTACTTGAGATCGTACACCCATTTCCTTCTGGTTCCTGACCGGAAGGTTTTTTTTACCTCCCAAAGCGCAAAACAGTTCAACTACAGTAGTCCTGTCCCGATCGCCGCTATATGTATACATGACTCGCTCTTCGGTGATAGCACTCTTCAACAGTTGACAGTTGACAGTTGACAGTTGACAGTTTGAGAGCGACCTCTACCCTTAAGTCCGAGGATTGGAGTAATGAATAGTCTGATTTTAATTTTCCCCTCAAAGGGAGAGGCTTTAAACTAATTATTTCTGGTAAAAAATGCTTTTTACTATCATTTAGCTCTCATTCCTGCTCTCGCGACTATAACTAAAGCTTTTGTTATTGCTTCTAGTATGACTTAAGGAATGTTACTTCAGATAGATGAAAAACTTCTGTTTGTCTTCGTATATTTAAAAAAGTGTTTGAGTGCTTAATGTTTGTAATGGTAGCCACCTACAGAACCACCAGGCATTTAAACATATTCCAAAAAATAAGTCACCATAGAAAGGAGCATTTTTATGAACAGACTAACTGCATTTCTGAAAAAAATTCGAGCTGTACAAATTTTAACAGTGTTTCTCGTCGGCATTTTAGTATTTGTGAGCACTGCCTGCAAGGGATCTGATGTCATAGCCGGAAAAACTGCCGACCAAATTAGAAAAGAAGTGCCTTCAGAGGCTGTAACTTCCGTATACAAAGGCGGCCAGAATCAATACAGCGATGACGATCCCAGAAACCCAATGGTTAAAGGAGTAGAAGCAAAAGCTAAGCTTCTTAAAGAGGAAGCCCAGCGCCGCATCGAAACCAAATCTAGTAGCAATGTGCGTGAAAATATCCGGCGGGTAGCAGATGACGCGCCGAACAAACTCGACCAAATTGGCGAGAAGATGAATGACAATGTTCGTACCGCTCAGCAGAAAGCTGATGAGTTTGGTGACAAAACAAAACAAGGCTTTGCTAATCTTAAGGAAAATACTCGCGAAGGCTTGAAGGGAGCAAAAGGGATTGTTAAAGAAGCCACCGAGGGAGCAAAAGAAAGAGCTGCTGAGGGTACTGAGTCGCTGAGATATAATGTCAGCGAAGGCAAAGAAAATGTCAAAGATGCAGCGCGAAATGTAAAATACAACGCTGAAGATGCCTCGGACAAGGTTCGCGCGAAAGTAAATCGAGATATTGACAGAACTCAACGAGCTGCTGAAAGAGCGGTAGACGCGATCGACTAATTTGAAATAAAGCTATTTCCCGATCTCAAAGCAGCAGTCAGACAGAGTTTTTAACCTACCTCTGTCTGACTGCATTTTATTATTCTAGTCTGTTTTAACCCAATACGGTTTACTTAAGATGGTCCGAAGAGAGGCACGTTAGCTTTCGCGATCCGAAGGAAAGCAATCTCCGTATCTATTGTTCATAGGGTTTTACCCCCAGGGTGTTCTTAAGTAAACGGTATTGGGCTTTAAGTTTTAACCCAAGACGCTTGCAAGAATAAGTAGGTAGGCAGGATTAAACCGAACAATGTAACAGTATGTAAACAGGCTTAAGTCAGCCAGTAGAAAGCATTTGGACACTTTACAATCGTTTACATAGTTGTGTTTTAAAGCGCCGACTTACTTAGAGCCAAGTCGATCAAACCATATGAAAAATAGACACTCTTGTTTGCTTTCCTTCGGATCGCTGCGCTAACGTGCCTCTCTTCGGACAATCTTAACCTCAAGAAAGGCTGGTTTCAGCAGAATGAAACATGAAATAGCCCTGGAACTAATGACTGTTGACTAATAACTAATAACTAATATAGCCTTTCTCAAAAAGATGAGGTATGGCTGACAGCTTACATAACCGCTTAAATCAAGAGGGCTGAAGCCCAACAACGTACCTCGTCTTTGTGAGAACCGCTATAACAACTAACAACTGACAACTGTCAACTGTCAACTGTCAACTGTCAACTGACAATTACCATTCATCGTTTCGCTTGTTGCTGTGGGTTTCCCAATCGTCGCCTGGGTGCTGATACAAGGGTTCGGGTTCCAATTCTGCTGACATTTCTAATTCTGGTTCCGATTCTTCTTGCTGGTAGATGTTTAGAGGTTCGACAACGCGGGCGATCGCATCTTTGACAAAAGCTTTGACAAACTCGTCTTTCCGATTTAACTGAAACTGCCTTTGCACGACTTCGGCGATGCCGCCGTCACCCCAATCTTGGTCGTGTCGGAAATATTCAATAAAACTTTTCCCGGCAATTCTGGTTAAATAAGCGGCGCTGACTGCTTGAATTGCTTTGCCAAGTACAAATCCGGCTACACTTAACTGCAACGCCCTTGAGACTACTTGAATTACGCCTTCAACTATTCCTAAGCTGGCTAGGGTTTTGGCGAGAGACAGGGCTAGTTCTTTGGCGCGATCGATATTTAATTCGCAGCCGTAAATCTTGGCAATTTCTACTACCATTTGAGCGTTAACTGCTGCTGTCGCTAACAAATCTACAACTGGCAAAGGCGTAACGGCAATTACTCCGGCTCCGATCCACTGAAAGCGCTCTACTACTTTATCAGCAGCGCGCCGTCTTTGAGCGTCAATTAATTTGCGTGCTTGGTCTCCCAAATGCTGAGATTGTAGCAAAATGTTGTCCGCAATTAAGTCTTCGCCTTCGGCTCGCAAAATTGCTGCGATTCGCCGAATTAATGGCATCATATCGGGGTCTGGCTGAAATATTGTCCCGCTTTCTAGTACAACTTTTTGCGGGTTGGCGCTAATTGCAACTACATCCATTGCTGATATTAAACCTTTAACTCGCTGTCGCAGTCGATCGAGAATTTCGTCTCTGTCGTTGTCGGGATAAAGGTCTACTTTATTAAAAACCACGATCGACCTTTTGCCAATTTGGGCCAAAGTCCGCAGCGGTTCATACTCAGATTTGCGTAAATCGCCGTCCAACACAAATAAGATCAAATCAGCCCGGGCCGCCAACTGCCGCGCCAATTCCTCTCTGTAAGTCCCCGCTACTCCCGCTTCCAAGATGCCTGGGGTATCAGTAATTGCTAATTCTCGATCGACTCCTTTCAATTTCAGAGTGTAAGTTTCTCCAACTTCGGTAGTTCCCATTGGCGCCCCCACCTGTCCGGCCATCCGCCCCACCAGCGCATTTACAGCCGAAGTTTTGCCCGCAGAACCGGTACCGAAAACAACGATCCGAACATTGCCGCGGGCCATGCTAGCTTCTATTTCGCGGGCTCTCAACAGCAAAGCTTGCCGTGCTACTTCATCTTGAATGCGATCGACTTGCTGCCTGATTGCTTTGAGATTTTCCGAAGCAGCTTCGCTTTTGACAACAGGAATCTTCGGATCTATCGCCCGTTTTCCCTTAACTTTTCCCGGACGTTGCAGCAGCCTAAAATAATAAAACAGCGCAAAAATTAGCGTTGCTAAAAGTACCACGATCAGGAAAATTAGCAAATTAGCCAGCAGCGGAGAAGCAGACCACGCAACTTGACTGTAAAGCCCCGTTAAGGAACTCACCAGCCCAATAATCAACCCCAGGGTGAGGCAGAAAGCGGCAATTAATGTTAGCAGGCGCGGCAAAGGCATGGGGCAGGGGCAAGTAAAAGGGTTATATTTTGATTTTTACATTTTCGCCAGAACTCGGAACTGTTGAAGCGCCCGATCGTAATGTCGCGCTCGTAAATCCCGATTCGCCTTGTCCTTCGGGTTCGATGCAGTGTGGGTTTGAGTGCCAGCGGATGCAACTAAAACATGGCGATCGCGCCCGAGGCTGCAATTGTAGCTTAGCAGACAATTTATTGTTCCACTCACCCGCCCGAACGCCTTTGTCGGTTTACTGATACCTACCTACCTATTTATTCGATCGCGAGTTGAACTATATAGTTTTTTAAACAAATATATCTTAAGTACCTAGAAACACGGTTTATTAACGTCATACCAGTTGCCAAAAAGAATGCAACTGATTTTCCAGTTTTCCAAATCCTTACGGAATCAGTCATTCCCAATTTTTCAATCTAACATCTAAAATCGTAATCGTATAAGTGCATCCTAAAATATCCGATAACGGAAACGATAAACCAAGTTGCTAGTGCAGGATAAGAACGAGCGTCCTAATAAAAAAATAGTATGATGAGTGAAAATACCCAATTCAAAACTATTTTCGGTAATCTTAAAAAACAGGCTTTGCTATAATTCACAGTTGAGCAACCACTGTACGGAGCGAAAATTATGGGACTCTTTGACCAAATTTTGAGTGCGATCGACAATCCCAACCAACAAGCAAGTCCCAATCAGTTGGGCAACATTCTGGGTGCGGTAGAGCAGTTGAGCGGCAACCACGGCGTCGATGCGGGTACGACTCAGCTAGCGATGTCGGTTTTGGGTGGATACGTGCGATCGGCATTGCAAGACGTGCGATCGCAATCTGGAGACGCACAAGCCCAAGAAGTTGTCAACCAATTTAGCGGCACAAATCCCAATGCACAAGCGGTACAGAGTTTGTTCGGAGGTGGCCAACTGACGCAAATAGTGACCGATATCGCCCAAAGAACCGGCTTGAATAACGAAACAGTGCAAGGGATGATCCCTGTTTTACTGCCCTTGGTACTCAATTTGCTGCAAAGCGGCGGCAACGCCCAAAATCCAGCCCAGGGCGCAAATCCCGTTTTGAATGCGTTTTTAGATGGAGATGGAGACGGCGACGTAGATATTACTGACGCCATGTCGATGGCTAGCCGCTTTTTGAATCAGGGCTAATTACCTGAAAATTCGGGGAGAGAAATTGACGTTTGTAGTGAGGACTTCAGTCCTCATTAAAATCTAATTATGCAGGTGCGCGGCGCGCACCTTACCGCCTTAACGCTCTTATGAAAATAGTCCGAACCCTCGGCTAACGGCATTTCCCAGGCGATCGCACAATGAAGCAGTTGGCAAACTATTTCCTTGCTGTTCCCATTTTTCCACGAGTTGGCGGCCCAGGGGCGTGAGGCGAAAACTATCGGTAATCCCTTGTCCATCTACTTCGCGCCGCAACACGCCGACTTGAATCAGCCACAGCAGCGAGTTTTCGGCTGCGAGTTCGGATACGGGCGATCGGGTGTAGCCACTTTCGACACCTGCATTTGAGGCGATCGCGCTTAGGAAAACGCTGTTATCGCGGATGGTCTGGAAGAAGTGTAATTGAAAAGGAGCACACCGGATCGCGCGATCGGCTCTTTTGACAGTGCGGCTGGGATAACTAATAGATTTAAACGCTTCGGATGGGATAAAAGTCATTGATTTGGCTCAGCATAGGTAGTATATTTTTATGATTACCTATTTAGAGTCAGCAAAGTAGAGTTCTGAAAAATCTACCCACAACTGAGCGGTTGAAGTTACGGGTGTTGGGGATGGGCGATCGCCCATCCCCAACACTCCCAAATCCCAAAAAGCAATTCCTAGGTCTTCTAACTATTAGCTGTTGATTAATTCTTCTATGGTCTGTTCAAATTTATCACATTCTTCTACTAACTTAGTGACTACCCTGGCAAAATAAGTGACATCTATTAAACTCATCTCCGCGTTATGAATGATTGAAAAAGTTTGTTTGCCACCGATAGTTTCTATCCCCCAAAATCCCAGTTTATAAGTAGCATTTTGCGTGAGGAGTAACGTAGATAAACGATGGGGTATATCATCTTCATCGTCGAATTTTAAACCACTCGGGCAAGAAAACTCCAAGGTCGAATCGTACTTGACAATGAATAAAGTTTGCGTGCTGCCAGAGTCCATATTAAACTTAATTGTCGCTATTCTATTGTCAATACTAGAAATATTCCAGCCAATATCTCGGCAATACCCCTCGATTGTAGATCGAAATTTAAACGAAGAAAATATATCTTTGTCAATAGCCATAGTTTCATCTCCTGAATTAATCGGTTTACTCGTAGCTAATACCGTCCATTCTCGTCCTGTACAAACCTCGCACTCAGAAGGCTTCATCAGTGAAACAACTTGATGCCCACAACTTTTACAACGGTAGGTTTTTTTCATGGTTCAAAAAATTTATAATTTAGATTTCATATTGATACTTAGCTTATTTTTCCCATCCTTCGGTGGAACACCATTATTATAAAGCTTTTTGATCTGTTGATGGACTTGATTGATATCAGGTCTTTCTTTAGAGCTTAAACCTAACATCTCTTTTATTAGTTTACCTACTTCTGCATCGAGGGGATTTTCCTTGTTAATCATAGTTCCGCGCAATTTGGTTTTAGTTGTAATAGACGGCAATTCAAGTTTTTTTCCATCCAAAACAGCTTCGTGAGCATAAGTATAGCTTCCTGATAAAATCGGACGACTACCTGTCCAGTATTGACAGAAAATCAAACCTAGAGAAAAAATATCAGATTTTTTAGTGGGTGCTGGCGTTTCTCCACCTGTGGCAATATGTTTAGCAAATTCAGGGGAATAATATACCGGATCGCCTACTAAAAATTCGGCCGCAATTGATTCTCCTTCAAGAATACTGCTATCAAAATCAATAATTTTGGCTACTTGTCTTCCTTCCCATTCTTTAATCAACACATTGTCTGGTTTCAAATCAAGATGGACAATACCATTTGAGTGCAAAATTTTCAGCGCCCCTGCTGCGGTTAACATCACAAATAAACGCTTTTTTGTCTCTAGTTTATGTATTTCATTTGATAAAGAGCTAGTATCGACTTTTTGACAGACTTTGAAGAAATGTTCGCCATAGTCATCGCCATATTTAAAAAAGTCCACCATGACTACGACTGAACCCCCCGCACCACAAGCCGATAGTGCATTTTGAATTGCTAGTTGTTTTATAGCAAATTTCTCACACTGATCGCGCCGTTTTTGTTTCCCTTTTTCGCTCCCAGGTGCATTTTCGCCTGGATAAACTGGACTGAGGAATTTTTTGACAAAGTATTCGTTTCCATCGCACACCGCAAAACCCCATTGACATTGACCACCGTTGGCGCTATCAAATTCACGGGTTACTAGATATTTTCCAGCAATAACATCACCTTTTTTATAAGACATAGGTTATAAAGATCTCCTGTCATAGTATCTATTCTGAATATCTTTATATTTTTTTCGCGCTCTTGGTTCGCTTTTACACCTAACTCCAGAAGAGTATGACGTATCATAGATATCGATTGCTTTTTGAATACTATTCCATGCTGCGCTTAATTGTCCTGTAATTTCTTGTAAAACCGCCATAAAATAATAAGGATAAGCTTTTTTGTGGGAGGGTAAATTGCTGGCTAGATGCTGACAAAACTGAATTGCTAAATTAGCTGCCTCGTCTTTATTAACTATTGACCTTAGAGATGTAACGAACATTTCTAAGTGTTCTTCCCAATCGTCAATTTTTTCCGCACCCACACATCTAAAAGATTCTTGATAAGAGTCAACTGCATTATCCCATTGATATAAATTATAGTAGATACGCCCTAGAGATTGTAAAGATTCTATGATTTTTTCTCCTCGGCTTTTTCTAACTTCTTTAAAAAAGAATATTGATTTGTTAAAGTACACCAATTTTTGAGAATTATTTGTTTGAAAAAAAGCTAATTTAGTGTAAATCCACCCTAAAATGTATTGACATTCACTGTGATGATCGTCAATCTTTAAAATCTGATTGCATAACTCTTCAGCTTCTTTTAACTGATTATTTTCATCACAAAAACAAGATTTAGCCCGATCCAACAAACTTTGAATTTCTTCAGCCTTAGCTGCTGCTCTCTGTCTAGATGACTCAGTAATTTCTTGGAATGGGTCAGTTGTACTCAAATTTGAGGTTGTTGAAATGGCTACGGAGGATTTATCTTCTGAAAATGACGGTTTCAAATTAGCTGATGGCTCAATATATTGAATAAATTGGAAATAATATTCATAATCAATTCGATATTTTTCCCACAAGCTTTGTAATTCATCATAGCGAGTATTAGCAGTAGGAGTAAAAAAAACTTTTTGAAAATATTCCCAACGTTGTTTATAAGCATTCCTCAAAGACTTGACAGTATGAAAACCAACTGGATATAAAATTAAAGAAACATCATCTTGCTTGATCTCTGTGTATCTCTGATAGATTAATTCTTGCCAATTATTTGTATCCTTTGTATCCCCTTTTGACTGATCGCAAGTGTCGAGTAACAATCTTTCAAATTCCCAAGGGGCAGAAAAATACTGGAAACAGCCGTCAGTACAAGCTAAAAAACAGCCACTTTCTTCGATTCTATAATGCTGAAAATGAATTTGCCATCTCGGATTTATATCAGCGGTTAAATATTGAGACATGGGTGGATCTTGTCTCAGCATTTCTAACGCATCTTTGGGAGTGACTAGATCATCTTTCGTTAATTGTTGTAAACCTTTAGTTGGGCTAAGAAAATAAATTCGCGAATCTCCCATCCAAGCTAAGTCAGCTTCAAAAATTTTTTCTTGTCCCTGTTGCTTGAGAATGCTAGCCAGGGCGATCGTCGTACATAGTTTATGTTCCACTAAAGAACCTTTTAGCCGAGATGAAGTTCTCGGCATATGAATATCGGCTTTACTTTTTAATGATTGGCAAATTTGCTGTTGCAGTTGAAGGGTATGTTCAGGGGTTATTTTACCATGCCACTGTTTGAAGAATGTTTGGCTAATTTGAGATGCTATTTCTGAAGCAATGCGCCCCCCTGTTTTACCATCGTAACCAGCAGATCGACCTCCTAAACCGTCAAACACGCCCATCAAAAAAGTTTCTAAAAAATCTTCGGCTAAGTTAGCATCTTCGCCTTTGGCTTCGGCAACTTCTAGATTTACTACTAAATTCAATTTAGTCATAGCCATAACTTAAGTCCTTATTTGATATTCTAGGTTAGTCTAAAAATTCAAGTCAAACATTTAGTTTTAGGTGTAGGGTGCGTCAGAAAGTCAAGCTATTGGTTTAACCATTAACTTAAAAATCTGACGCACACTACGTCTAATTAACAAACCTGCTTATACGCTATTGGCGATCGCATCTAAAATTTGATCCATGTCTACTTCTTCTAATCCCTTACCAGATTCCGAAACATAATGAATCGTATTTTCCCAGCTACTCATAATTGTCCAAGGCTCAGCATCAGGTGCAAAAAGTAATAAACGCTTGGCTGATTTTGGTATTTCGTGCCAGTAATCGGTCAAGTCATCAAATGTTTTTGGTATATTATTTGGATAATGGCTAGGTTTTGAAGTTTTGTCTAAACTATGAGCGCTAGCATCGGTGTAAACAATTACCACATATCGTTGCCTGCTAAAGTCTCCTTTTTCCCACTTGGAATTAAGTGCTAACCCAACAGCTTCTAAACCATTTTCTGGTTCATCCCCGCCACCATAAGCTTCTATTGGTGAGACAAAATTAGCAAAATCTGAGGACTGCGTTCTCAAGTCAAAAAACTCGGAACATTGCATTACCTTATCGGCTGGGTCTGCCCAATAATCGCGAAAAACAATTACCCTAGCTCTCAGTTGATCTATTTTTTTACTCTTTTCTTTCATCTTAGCTTCTAGCTGCTCGTAAAACTTCAGAGCGGCGGACTTCACTTCTTCAATCAAATGACCCATTGAACCTGTGCCGTCAATACACATCACCAAGTCCACTGCATACTTAACACCTTGACCATCAACCATAAACTTTTACCTCTGGTTTTACTTACTTATTTTGAACTTTGTCTGAGCGAAATAAATTATTTTAAAAAATATAATTCACTCACTCTATTCCTAAATCTTCAATTTTGAAATTTCGTTGAACGTTACCCGCTGGTAGGATCTTGGTAATTTCTGATTTTTCCATCCTTTTTACTTCTTCATAATCTTCCATAGCTTCATAAGAAAAGAAAAACTCGTCTTCGTGGGAAGATATCACCGTTCCAATGCGCTGCCTATCTGTGCCATTAAAATGTTTTTGCAGTCTTGTCTTAATACAACTTCCTCGTGTTCCTTTGGCTCTTCCTACATAAGCAGTATCAATTTGTCCATCAAAATCATGGTATATTGCATAGATGCCACATAGACCAGATGAAATCGAGCGAAGATTAGCTTCAGTCATTTTTTGGGGCATTGACATATTGAAGTGCCTTGTTTAAAACAAAATCATAGAATTCACTATACATAGTTTGACAAGCGAACACAAGCTTAGAATGTCTTATTTTATCTTGTGTTTTTTCTAAAAATCAAACCAAAATTAACAAAAATTAATAGAATGTCTTAAAATATACTATAATTGCTAAAAATTTACTGTGGGTACATTTTATGAATGTTACAGAAGTTTTACAATGTGCAGATCAGTTGGTATTCACTAAGACGGGAAAATATTTAGATGATGTTCAAAAGGCTGTAATTACAGGGGTTTACCAGGGAAAGACCTATGATGAAATTGCTGATGATTGTAAGCGTAGTGAAAGTCGTGTTAGAAATGTTGGGCGTCAGCTATGGCAAATTTTATCTAAACAGTTAGGGGAAGATGTTAATAAGCATAATTTTCGCTCTACCTTCCAAAGATTACATATCCAATCATCTCAAAATCAAAAGATTTGTCATGTAAATGGTAGTAATCACAACTTTAATTTTAATCCACAAATTTTATATAATACAAACAAAGACAATCAAGAGAATATAACTAAGAATCAATCTAAATCTCTGTATCACGATTTAACCCTAGCCCCTAAAATCACCAGCTTTTACGATCGCACAACCGAACTTCAAACCCTATCCCATTGGCTAACTCATCAAAATACTCGTCTAATCTCAGTTTTAGGCTTAAGCGGAATCGGTAAAACTACCCTAGTTAAACAGTTTGTCGATCTCAATTTACAACAATTTGATGTAGTTGTCTGGAAAAACCTCAAACTATCTCAATCTTTAGATGGCATTATTACTGAAATTTTAACAGGTGTTAATCATGATTCTGTTCAACCTGACAATAAGTTAACTCAACTTTTTAATGTTTTACGTCAGAAAAAATGTTTAATTATTCTTGATGATATCCAAGAATTATTTATAAAGGGAGACTGGGCAGGACAATTCAAAACGGAATATAAAAATTACCAAAACTTGTTTACAATGATGACAGAGATTGAACATCAAAGCAGTTTGATCTTAATTAGTCAGGAACAATGTCAAGAAATGATTTGCTTGGATGAGGAGTTATATCCTATTAAGTGCTTAGAGTTAGAAGGAGTAGAGAGTAGGTCAATCATGAAAAACTGGGGATTAAAGGATGATGAAACTTGGGCGCAACTTATAAAGTTATATGAAGGTAATCCCGTTTATTTAAAAGATATTGTCAGCTTAATTAAAAATATTTTTGGGGGCAAAGTCGCTGATTTCTTAAACGAAGATAGTTTAATTGTCACTAAAGACATGAAATCTCGGTTGACTAAATTATTCAAGCGACTATCACCCAGAGAACAAGAGATTGTTTTACAATTAAGTAAATTTGAGCAACCTGTGTCAAGAGAAGATTTAAGACAAAGTTTATCTCTCTCATCAATGGACTTAATGAATGGGTTAGAATCATTGCGTCAACGTTATTTAGTCAAAAGAATAGAAGGAGAGCAAGTATTGTTTGATTTATCTCTTGTTGTTCGAGAATATGTTAGAACTTGTTGCCAAAATTAATTAAGTCAGGACTTACCCACTTCTACCAAAGAAACCGGGTTTTTTACCAAATCTGCGGGTTGTAACTCAGTATTTTCGTCAAAAAACCCGGTTTCTGGGCCCCCTGCGTAAGTCCTGTAAGTCTAATTATTTTAGGCATAAACTTTTCTTAGTTCATAAGTATCTGAAGCTTCCGCATCTTCTAAAGTAAGAAACTCGTGCAATTCATTAATAGCAAGAGGATTAAGATAAATATTTAATTCAGCTTCATAAACTTCAGAAAATGACTCGATCGCCTGTTTGAGTTTGTCGATAGACTGTTCGGGAGTATTTCCTTGTCCAACCAATCCATTCTCCAAACACAATGCCACCCAATACTTGGCACTCTTTCGGATAATAACAGTGTAAAAATCTATCATATTTTACTTACTTCATCAAGTTTGATAGCGTCAGTATATTCGGAGTCCACGCCCACAATCTAACACAATATCGCCCGTCAGTCAAGGCACAAAATTACCCATCAAAACTATTCCGAAAGGTAGATTTTACATTTTGGTCGCTCAATTCCGAATCTAAATTTAAGAGATTGACAACAACAGCCCAAAATCAACTAAAATATCTTTATCAATCGCAAGGTCAACAAAACTATGACATTACCAGTTGGGTGCGCGGCTCCTCAATTCACCGCCAAAGACACAAACGGCAAAACCGTCTCCCTCTCCGACTTCACGGGTAAAACCGTCATCTTGTATTTCTACCCCAAAGACGACACCCCCGGTTGCACCAGACAAGCTCAAAGCTTCAAAGCAGCCCATGAAGAATACAAGGGCAAAGATATAGTAGTTCTTGGTGTCAGCCGCGACAACGAAGAATCGCACCAAAAGTTCACGGAGAAGTACGGTTTGCCTTTCCAGCTATTAGCAGATGTTGATGGCACGATTACCAAAGCCTACGATGTTGAGAAAGGTGATTATGCCAAGCGTGTTACCTTTGTCATCGACGGTACTGGCAAAATTATTCAGGTTTATGAAGGGGAAACGATGAAAGTTGACTCTCACGCTCAAGATATTCTGGTCACCATAGTTTAGCCGCCGTCAGTCTAACATTCCTGAACGCACTAAAGGGCTAAAAATCCGGTTTCTTCCGAGATATCTCGTTGCTACACGCAATTTTTTCGTAGAAACCGGATTTTTTTGTAATACCATTTCCACCAAAAATTGCTACAGAATAAATTTTGTGTTTGTTTATCAAACTATTGCGGATATGTGAAATACGCACTCCGACAAAGAAACCGGGTTTTTTCCCAAATTTGCGAATCACAGCAAAGTATTATCGCAAAAACCCGGTTTCTGGCAACCCGTGCGTAAGTCTAAAGAAACCGGGTTTTTTCCCAAATTTGCGAATCACAGCAAAGTATTATCGCAAAAACCCGGTTTCTGGCAACCCGTGCGTAAGTCTTAGGATCGCAAATTAAATAATTTACACTCTTGAAAGTGGGATGGGCGTCCCGCCCGTCCCGGAAGGACGGGCGGGACGCCCATTCCACAAGAACAATAAAGATTGTAAGTTATTTAATTCTCATTCCTTATAAAAATTTTTCGTCGCGACACACCCTACGACTAAAATTCCTCAATCTAAAATCCCTCAATCTAAAATCTCAAATGAGCTAAGTGAGGGGTCAAAGGTATAGGGGGTAATAACCTACTTCAATTAAATTTTTTCTCGCAAAAATTGCGCCACAAATTCTGTCAACCAGCGGTATATTCGCGTCAGGTGCGCGATCGCTAGCTGGACTGTTAGATTTCTGGTAAAAATCTCGCCAACAATAAAAAATTCATGCTTTAAAACGCATTAACTGCCCCTAGATTCAGTCCAGGAGCGATTTTGTCCGGGATCGGATCGTTGTGTTTGATAAAATGAGAAGTTATCCTTGCTGTAGCTGAATAATTAAGTAGGTAGGCGGATACATAATGACAAGCACCAAGACTATTTTGAGTTATTTAGGCCCACAAGAAGTTGAGGCTAATCGAGCCTCTGTCTTAGTTGGCAGTTTTGATAAAAATCAAGTGGCGGCAATCTCAGCAGCAGAAGGCTCAAATTCCCTGAAGGCCGGGATAAATTTATCGACAGGCATTTGGAACATTAGTTTAGAGAAAGGATTCGATAGCGCCGGTACTCGCACGGTGCAGGTGAAGGCAACTGATAAAACAGGCAAAGTTATCGGCGAACAAACAATTAACATCAAAGTTAATCCTGCTTCTAACACACCCGATCGCTCTTTCACGTTAATTACGCTCCAAGACACCCAATTAAAAGCCGGAACAGTGCCTTCTGGCAGTCTTAACTCCCAGCAAAAAGCGGAAATACCCGCAGGTAAAAGTTATCAAATTAGCAGCTACGAGTTAGAAGACGAACACCTGAATGTTGAACTCAATAATCCAATTTCTCCGGTAGGAAAATCCGGCTTTTTTTACGAAAAGCACGCAGTCATCACTAAAGGCTCAAAAATCCTGATCTTCGATCGCGCCGATCTACCTACCCCGCCCCCTGGAATGCAGTTGCTGTGGGTGAACAAAAAAACCTGGTTAAAGCGCAACCCCGCAGATTCGACTATTTTAAGCCCGACTCAGAAAGTGCGATTTGACCAGGGGGAAACTTTCAATATCTTCGGCTACGCTTGCGTGGAAAGTCATTTTCGAGTCACTCTCGATCGCCCAATTCCCAACTTCGGCAATTCGGGATTTATGTACTCGCAACACGTCCAGATTTTGCAAGACGGCAAGGGGATTGCCTGTGACAGAAATGCAGTTACCATGACTGTTGTCAAAACTACTGTGTTGAAAAAACGGCCGGTGGATGCTGTCAAGCTGCAACTGCCAGAAAAAATTACTTTGCCGGCGGGAATGATTTACGGAATTTCCGGATTCTCGATCGAACAAGGTCATATTAAAGTCTCGCTGACTGAAAATTTGCCGCCCTTTGGCAATACGGGTTTTGTTTATCCAGATTTCGTGCAATTTGCCAAAGGTGGCAAATCTTTCAATCCGGCGCCGAATTTAACTTATCAAGGCCCGACGGAGGTTTTGGTCAATCAGTCGATCGCACTTTCAGGCACTTTTGACAAACAAGAAGCAGCAAAAGTTGAGGTAATAGCCGAGGATAAATATCCGCTAACCGTCACACTCAACCAACAAGCAAGCACTTGGCAAGTGAATTTGCCCAAAGGATTTAGCGTGCCCGGAGCTCGCTGGCTGAGATTGCGTGCAACTGACAGCAAAGGAAACGTTACCGCCAGCCAAATAATTTATATTACCGTAAGTTCAGATCCGCTGACTGTCGGAAAAGATTTGAGCTTAAAGATAGTTTCCGACACTTGGTTTAAGGTAGCCCCGGTTGATGGTTCCCGCCTCAACAACCAGCAAAAAGTTCTTGTCAAAGCAGGTCAGACTTTGGCACTTAGCAAGTACGGATTTATTGACGGGCATCTCAAAGTGGTTCTGGATTCGACAATTTCGCCGATCGGCACTTTTGGCTATTTTTACGAACCAGACGTTCAGCTTGCCAAAGGTACAAAAGTCCTGAAATTCGACCTAGCAGACGTACCCAATAGCAACGGGAATGCTCAACTGTTGGTAACTCAAACAACTCTGATTAAAGGTCAACCAAAAGAATCATCGAAACTCCCTGCAAACCAAATTGCTGAACTAACTTTAGGCAGCACCTACGCCATCACTGGTTATGCCTGCATTTTGGGGCATTTCCGAGTAACTTTTGCCGAAGCTATTCCCGGTTTTGGCAATGTGGGATTTATCTATTGGCAATCTGTTCAAATCAAGAAAAATGGCAAAGAAGTTCCCTTTGACCCGGATGCTTTGACAATGACAATGCTGCAACCAACTGTGTTTAAAAAACGCCCTGTAGATGCTGCCAAGCTGACGGCTACCGAGAGAACTACACTGCCTTTAGGTCGAGTTTACGGTGTGGAAAGCTACGGTTTGGAAACCGATCACCTGAAAGTTTCTCTGACTGAAGAGCTGCAAAATTTCGGCAATACAGGTTATGTTTTTCCAAGTTTTGTTCAGTTCAAGCGGGGAGATAAAATTTTCGATCCGGTTCCGAACAATGTGGAATTGAACGTGCCGTATTTTTCACAGCGGGACAATCCGCGTTTTGACTGGTCTACTTGCAACGTAACTGCGATCGCCATGGTGCTGTATTATTACGGCGTTCGTTCTAAGTATGGGGGACAGTTGGAGGATGAGTTGTTGCAGTGGTGTTTCGACTATGCCGGCCAGGGTTCTCAAACCGATCATAACGTGCTTTCGGCGCTGATTAAGGCTTACGAGTTTAAGACGAGTTTTAGTGCGACTCGGAAATGGGCTGATGTGCGATCGGAATTGCTGAATCGGCGGCCGATAGTTTTAGCGGGAGATTTTACGGCGGCGGGTCACATTATCACTTTAATTGGCTACAATTCTGAGGGTTATATCGTGCAAGATCCGTGGGGAGATGCACTCACGGGTTACAGAGATACTGAGGGAAGAAAGTTGATGTATCCGTATGGCTATATCAATCAAGTAGCCGGGCCTGATGGGAATGTTTGGGCGCATTTTATCTCGCGCTAAGCTTTTTAGGAACGGGCCGGAGAGCCCGTTCAATAGGTATGTAGTTGCGCTTGGGCGCTCTTAGCATTTAGGTATGTAGTTGCGCTTCAGCGCTCTTGGCATTTAGGTACGTAGTTGCGCTTCAGCGCTCTTGGCATTGAGGTATGTAGTTGCGCTTTGCGCTTCAGCGCTCTTGGCATTGAGGTACGTAGTTGCGCTTCAGCGCTCTTGGCATTGAGGTACGTAGTTGCGCTTCAGCGCTCTTGGCATTGAGGTATGTAGTTGCGCTTCAGCGCTCTTGGCGTTGCTGAACTTGAGTATGAATTTACTTTTTTTACGATCGATAAAAACACAATAGGTATGTAATTGAGCTTTTTGGTAGAACTTAATTCATACCGTCAATCAGCCACATCGCGCTCTTTCATATACCAAGCCAAAGAGCGCTGAAGCGCAACTACATACCTTACTCGTTGAGCTTTTGGGTAGAACTTAATTCATACCGTCAATCAGCCACATCGCGCTCTTGCTCTTTCATATACCAAGCCAAAGAGCGCTGAAGCGCAACTACATACCTTAGTCGTTGCGCTTTTGGGTAGAACTTAATTCATACCGTCAATCAGCCACATCACGCTCTTTCATATACCAAGCCAAAGAGCGCTGAAGCGCAACTACATACCGTAAATGTTATAGTCGAATGGGCCAGAGAGCCAGTTCGCCAGAATGCTGCGATCGCCTCAAGCAACCTTGCGCTTGATTTTGCGTTTCGCCGCACCCATACCTAAAAAGCTCAATCCTACTAAAGTACCGAACCATGTAGAAGGTTCGGGTACGGCCTCAAATTCTCCTTTAATGGCGATCGCATCATTAGCGCACTCAGCAAACAAATTAGCAACATAACTGCCAGAAGGCATAGCAGATTTATCGAAACTGAATCCGATGGTTTGAGAACCTACTGCATTAAACTGCGAGAAATCAAGACCCATGGCGCTCAAAGTTGCTGAAGTTAAAGCAGAGATTTCTCCTACTTTTGTACCCGAAGCAATTGAATTGAGAACGGTATTTTCTCCTGTTTGTTGAAAATACGGGTCTGTAGCAGCTAAATCACCGATTGACGAGGTTCCACCTCCCGATCGAACATGAGTATTGTATCCGGTTAGATTAGAAAATCCATCGTTCGCTTGAGTAAAGCTTTTCGCTGTAACATTGCTATAAATGCCTGTTGTCGCTACACCTGAGTCATTGCCGTCGGCAAAGCGAATGCCAAATAAGCTGCGATTTGCATTAGCTGTGTTGAAGTTTTGACCGGAAAAATTGAAAAACAAATCGCCGTAGTTGATGTTGCCTCGGAGAACGTTGCTGCGTGCATATCCAGCTAAACTGAGATTGGAGTTGATGGCGATGAAAGCCGTGTCTGATGTTTCTTTGATGGCGATGCCGTAAAATTCAAACTCGCCGCCGCCGACTCTACCATCTGTCACGCCGTCGTTGAAGGAGTCGATCGCATAATTCCAGCCGTTAGATAGCGTTGCTGCTTTAGCCTTTGGTTGCTGTAATCCAATAATTGCAAGGAAGACAGCCACCGAGTAAGTCCAGCGAAAGCTGTTTTTTGTAATGGGATTCATAAAAAACTTCCTGATGAATGTGTATTAAATTATCAATTTTGTCGATCGACTATTTTGATTTTCAGTAAATCACACATTTCAGTATATTTTATTAAAGTTTTGGTGAAGATTTTGTCAGTAATTACGTAATATCACTGAGATTAGTCAAAAAAACTAACCAATACCCGTAACTAAAGAATCAACTCTCGCCACAACCAGCACACCAGAGCCCAGGGACTTTAAACCTTATTTTTCGGTGAGAGGCGATGGCTAACGCCTCGGCTGTCGCCTACGCAGGTTTTAACAACAGTCAAGCAAATTCCTGCAATATATCACATTGCGTTAACAGCAGGCATCGCCGTTTTCTTCTAACTCGGGCGGTAGTTTCTGCACTTGAAGCGCTGCATGAATCGATCGAATTTTTCCCGACTGCTTCATAAAACTTACCCAAACTTAACTAAAGCCATCTTTAGCTACAATGAAAGAGTTCACTTCCTGCGCTATTGAGTGGTCGGCCATCCCAAGGTAAGCAAGCT
>NZ_JAEQCX010000079.1:0-31543 GCF_020738035.1 Microcoleus sp. PH2017_28_MFU_U_A | reverse complement strand
TCCGGCAGACTCCCTGTGTCCCAAGGAGTAGAATTGTTGATTTTTTCACCCATCCATCAGCTCTTTTACGGCAAGAAAGGGATTTTGGGGCTACCAGTCAGAAACTGATAGGTGGTGTCTAGCATTTATACAACGGAAAGTTCGCCCACCACGGCTACTCTTATCATCCCCGCTTATTTCGATTCTATCATGGATTCGCTATCGCTCAATTTGCTTGCTGCTCGTTTTCATCCCGTCACTCATCCTGTAAACGGATAGAGTGCGGGACTTCCCACTCGTATTAGTTAAAACAATTGATTGCCAATTTTTTCCATTGTCGGGGATACTACAAGTACACAGGGGGTAATTGCTGTTTTAACTGCTGACACGGCAACGCCACAGGAAATATCTCCCGCACGCAGACGGTCTAGCAACTACTGCAACCGCTAAGAGGGTTAAGATGTTCTTAATTGCCGAAACCCTTGTGGTTGATTGCAATGAAAGGTCTTCCCTCGAACGTCTTCCCTCGAACGTTTTCCGTCTTCCCTCGAACGTTTTCCGTCTTCCGTCTTCCTTCTTTCGGTCAACTATCAACTATCAACTATCAACTGCCAACTGCCAACTGCCAACTGCCAACTGCCAACTGCCAACTGCCAACTGCCAACTATCAACTGCCAACTGCCAACTGCCAACTGCCAACTGCCAACTGCCAACTGCCAACTGCCAACTGCCAACTGCCAACTGTCAACTGTCAACTCTTCCTTCTATACAAACACAGGGGTTGCATCGGAAGCGAAAACCAGCGCGCTGGAAAAGCTGTAATTTTGTTACAAGTTGTAACTTTTTCAAATAACAGGTTAAATTTAGTTTCACAAGAAAGTTAAATTCCAGAAAGTAAAATTAATTACAGTCGAGTTAAGCTAAAAGTGTTTGCTAAAAAAAATCATTCAAGGAACCCAGAAACCAACAATTCTCACTTGACAGGTACGGGGGACGATCTCGCGGCCACGAAAGTTTCGTCCACCAAACAACAAGTCGAACAGGATTGGTATCGAACTGTCTACGATAATTTTCCGGGCATTTACTTCGTCCTAGACGCTTTGGGAAGAGTTTTTTCCCTCAATCAATTCGGCGAATCTCGCCTCGCCTACAGGTCGCAGGAATTAATTTGTCATTCAATTTTTAACATATTTTACTGCCAAGATCAAGGGAAAATGCAGTCAGAATTTGCGAGATTGGTTCACCCGACAAAAGGTACGTCAAATCCAAAAGTCGCCTGTTGGGAAGGCTGTTTGACTCGCAAAGACGGCAAAATTATGTGGGTAAAAGCAACGGCGCGCGCTTTGCCTGCGGTAGAATGGAAAATAGACGAAAATACCGATAGTCACTCAGTTGCCAATTTCCAACGGCCGGTGGTACTGTTAGTTTGCGAAGAAATTAAGGCCGCTGCGCCGGTAGCACCGCCGCCAAATTCTCAGGACAATTGGCGCCGTTCAACTTTGGCGATCGCAAAATTAGCCAAAAGTCAACTTAAAGAACGCAACAATATAGAAGAATTCATCCGCGAAGTCACGGAAACCGCTGTCAGTATTGTCAACTGCGATCGAGCCAGTATTTGGCTGTACGGGGAAGACAAAACCCAGCTTCACTGTATCGACTTTTACGAACAAAATACCAAACTCCATTCCGTACAAATAATCATCACAGCGGCCGACTGTCCGGCGTATTTTCAAGCCTTAAAATCCGTAAATGCGATCGCAACGGTGGCAGCCGAAAATGACCCGAGAACGCGAGAACTGGCAAGTCTTTATTTTGCAGATCGGGGTACGACTGCCCTGTTGAATGTACCGATTTTGCTGGCTGGTCAAATGGCTGGAATAGTCAGCGCTGAACGCCGGGGTTCCAGCATCCAGTGGACGGAAGAAGAACACGAATTAACTACAATCTTAGCAGAATTTGTATCGTCAAGTTTGTTGGCTAGCGAAAGCTTAAAATTAGAAGCTATGCGGCGCGAACAGCAGCAAAATATGCTGAGTCAATACTACGACCAACTAGAAGAAAGAGTAGAAAGACGCACGGCAGAACTTAAAAAAGCTAACAAAAAACTGGAACAAGAAATAATTAAAAGAAAACAAGTAGAAGCAGAAATGCGCCGCCAGCACCAAGAACAGCAAATTATTTTTGATTCGGTGCCGGCGATGATTTGGTACAAAGATACGGACAGCCGCTTGTTGCGAATTAATCAAGCCGCCGCTGCATCGAGAGGTTTGCCCGCAAATCAACTAGAAGGCAAATCTTTTTATGAAATCTATCCAGACGAAGCAGAACAATATTATTTAGAAGATTTAGAAGTCATCAATTCTGGCGTTCCCAAACTGGGAAAAGTCCAACTGCTGCCAACTGCCACCGGTCACAAATGCTGGGTGCGGACAGATACAATACCTTACCGCGACGAATCAGGTCAAGTGGCTGGCGTTATCGTGTTTGCAGTAGATATTACAGATTTAATTAGAGTCGAAAGAGAACTGCGAGAAAATCGCGCTCGCCTTACTGAAAAAGTTGAGAAACGTACTGCTATGTATCGGCAGGCAATGGCCGCTCTGTATTCGGCAAATACGCAAATGCAACAGCTAATGAACAACAGCTATGCCGGGGAACACGGTAGCAGCACAGCAGCACAATTGCTCGAATGCGAAGCTTATTTTGAAGCAGTTGCCGTGGCCGATCGCGACACAATTTTGAGCGTCAGCAGGGATTTTGCCGAACTGTTCGGTTACGAACCTGCGGAAATGGTGGGAATGAGTTTGCTGGAACTGCTGTCGCCAAAATCTTACAAAATGGCACCACAAATGATTTCTGCACCCAGCAATACAGTCTGCGAAACGATTTTTCTCAGGCGGGACGGGACTGCTTTTCCTGCTGACGTGCGTAGCAAATTTGTAGTTTGCGAAGGTCGTTTGGTGCAGGTTAAAGCAGTGCGAAATCTCACGGAACGCAAATTAATGGCAGCAGAATTAGAACGATCGCGCTCTTTGTTGCACGCTACGATGGAAGCGACGGCAGATGGCATTCTGGCTGTTACTAACGCCGGAGAATTGATTAGTTTTAATGAAAAGTTAGTTCAAATGTGGGGGATTCATGAAGAAGTTAGAAACTCACTGGATAGAACGGTGCGGCTGACGTTTCTCACTAGGCAAGTTAAAGATCCGAGGGATTTTTTACAGAGAGTGAGAGAAATTTATAGCGATGCGGAGTCCGAAGGCTGCGATATTCTCGATTTTAAAGACGGCCGGACTTTTGAGCGATACACGCAGCCGATTCGAGTCGGACAAAATATTATTGGCAGGGTGTGGCGCTTCCGCGATATTACTTCTCGCGAAAAGGTGACGGCAATGTTGGGGGATTCTCAACGGCGCTTTCGGGCAATTTTTGATTCTTCTTTCCAATTTGTTAGCTTGCTAAAACCGGATGGCATTTTGCTGGAATCTAACCAAACTTCTCTAGATTTCGCGGGAATTAAGCTGCGGGATGTGGCAAATCGACCGTTTTGGCAGGGGCCTTGGTGGGGGGGTTCTCCGGAAGTTCGGGAACAGTTGCAAGAGGCGATTTCTCGATCGGCAAAAGGTGAATTTGTCCGCTATGAAGTGGAGGTTCAAGGGGTAAACCGCACGGCAACTATCGATTTTTCTCTCAAACCGGTGGCAGACGAAACTGGTAAAATTGTCTTGCTGCTACCGGAAGGTCGAGATATTACTGAAAGCAAGCAGGTGCAAGTGGCTCTGCGCCAGCAAGTTGAGCGGGAACGCCTGATCGCCGAAATTCAATCTCGCATCCGTTCTTCTCTGGATCTCAAAGATATTCTTAAGACTACAGTAGCGGAAGTGCGGGAGTTTTTGGCCACGGATCGGGTGATTATTTTCCGCTTCCGGCCAGATTGGAACGGGGATGTGGTGGTGGAGTCGGTGGGCGCAGGATGGATGCCGCTGATGGGGATGGCGATCGAGGATTGCTGTTTTGCTAATACTTATGTGGGACAGTATTTAAAGGGCAGAATTCGCGCTGTAGAAAACATTCAGGCTTCTAATTTTGCCGAGTGCCACGTCAATTTTTTGGCCGAGTGTCAGGTGAAGGCGAATTTGGTGGTGCCCATCGTGCAGCAGGGAATCGAACACCGTGACGGCAATCCTACTTGTCAAGTGCCGAAGTTGTGGGGTTTGTTGATTGCCCACCACTGTTCGGCGCCCCGCGAGTGGCAGCCGTTTGATATGGATTTGCTGAGTGAGTTGGCTACTCAAGTGGCGATCGCGATCGAACAATCTTTACTTTACCAGCAGTTAGCTGCTGCTAACCAGCGGTTGGACGGGTTGGCGAATTTGGACAGTCTGACTCAGCTAGCTAACCGCCGTCGGTTTGACGAGGTGATTAATCGGGAATGGGAGCAGTCGAGCACTGCGGAACCGCTATCTTTGATCATGTGCGATATTGACTGTTTTAAACTTTATAACGACAATTACGGCCACCAAGCTGGGGATGCTTGTTTGCAACAAGTCGCGCGGGCGATCGGGGATGCTTGCGCCCACGCACCCGCAGAACGCCTTTATTTAGCTGCTAGGTACGGTGGTGAGGAATTTGGGGTAATTTTGCCAAATACGGATATCGCCGCTGCACAGGCTTTTGCTGAGGGAATCCGGCGGCGCGTCAAAGCTTTGGCAATTCCCCATCTCAAGTCTGTTGTCACCGATTGTGTGACTCTCAGCATGGGGGTGGCGACGATTGCTGAAGGTCAAAATTCGCCGAAGATGCTGATTGAAGCTGCTGATAAGGCGCTGTATCGGGCTAAGTCTGGCGGGCGCGATCGAGTTAACAGTTGACAGTTGTCAGTAGTCAGTTGGCAGTTGGCAGTTGGCAGTTGGCAGTTGGCAGTTGACAGTTGGCAGTTGGCAGTTGGCAGTTGGCAGTTGAGGAATTACAAAAAAACGATCGCGCCAACCGGCATAAGGTTAGGGCGATCGCGGTACTATGAATCAGCATTTATATATCGGACTCGGCGCGGAATTTTTACGCATTTTCACGGATTTTGTTACAAAAATTTACTGAAGGTTGCGTACAAATATCTTGAAATCGCTTTTCTCTACCTGATATCTCTTTTTTTTTGAACCGCAGAGGGCGCAGAGGACACAGAGGAAGAGAAGGGAGAAAGAGTTCACAACTAATGACAACTGTCAACTGTCAACTGTCAACTGTCAACTGACTAACCTATTTAGCTAATAGTTTCTGAAACACCTCATACATATCTTGGGCTAACTGTTTGGGATTCCACAAAGGCGCAAGATTTTCAGACTGCTTAGACTTAATTAAATGCTCTTTCACCGCATTTCTCAAACCAGCATCGCGCCCAAACTTAACTCCCCACTGCGTGTATTCTTCCCAACTCCAAGCTGCACCCACATCGAGATTTGCACTTTTGAGAAAAGCATAACCCATTCGTGAAAGATATTGGTCGCCGGATCTCGTTACTACTGGCAAATTCGCCCACAAAGCCTCTAAATTGTGAGTCCCGCCGTTGTAAGGATAGGAATCTAACAACACGTCGGCTACATAATAAATAGCGCGATGTTCTTCTTCACTTCGGGTTTGGCCGATAAACTTAATCCGTTCAAAATCTACTCCCTGAATATCGCATTCTTCGCGGTATGTGCTATGAATTATATCCGGATCGCCTTGACCTTTGCGAATCAACATACTATCTGGTACTTGCTTAAGTATTCTAACTTGAGCTTGCACCATTTCAGGATTAGTTTTTCTGCCCGGAGCGACACAGAGATAAGCCATTTGATCCAAGCCAATCCCGAGGGCATTTCTAATCGCCTCTCGATTCACAGGAATGCTTTGCAGTTCGCCAATTGCTACCGAACAATTAGGCAATCTCACTAACTGTTCTAAGTAATTTTTGTCAACACCTGGGGGATGAGTGTGTTCGTCGCACAGAAAGTAGTGATTCTCCGAAATGTATGGCGCGTCGAACCCCAACCAAGAAACGCAAATCCCCGCCGGATATTGGTACAAAACTTCGACATTTGTCGGTACTGTCATGGAGTCTAAGTCTATTAAAACATCCAAATCGTCTTGGACTACTTCGGCGAAGATTTCGCCACCGTCAGCAAAACCGTTGGGATATTTTTTCGGCCAGTAAAACTTGCCGGCCATTTCTTCAAACCGCTGTGTAACTTCGTCTCGGTTGAGTTTACCTGTCACGTAAAGATGAACGTGGGGAGTAATGCGACTTAATTCGCGGATTAAGGCTTCGCTGCACCAGCCTACGGAGTGGCGGCGGAAGTGTTTGGAAAGGAAGCCGATTTTTAATGGCTGTTGTTTGGTTAAATAATTTGCGGATTTGATTCTGTTGGCTTGCTGTCGCTGCGGGACGGCTTTTTGGTAGTATTCTTTGGCAATTAGTCGGTAGAAACTGGCATTTTTTTCGCGGTTGTCTCGGAGGTGGGAAACTGCAAACAGGAAGATTTCGTAAAGCAGTTTGAGTTCGATGACGCTAAAGGTTTCGACTTTTTCGTAGCAGAGTTTTTCGATTTCTTCGAGTTTCTGAATTGCCTGTTTGCTGACTCCTGATTGGAGGTAGGAAAAGACGTAGGCTGTGGCTGACATGACTGGGGCATTTTCACCGCAGAATTCGCAGTATTTGTCGGCGACGCTGCGGGCTCTGGCGAGGTTGGTGGAGTGGCTTAGCAAGTCGCACAGTTGTTGGTGGGCTTCGCTGTATTTGGGGTTGCATTCGATCGCCTTTTCAAAATATGCGATCGCCTCCAACGGCTTATCTTGCTTCTGAATGTGTCCCATCCGGCAGTAAACCTCTGCCCAATCCGGTTTTAAGGCCAAAGCTTGCTGATAGCTGGCTAAAGCTTCTTCCAGCAGGCCCTGCATGGACAAACAACTGCCGATGTTCGCGTGAACTTCCGGCCAATCGGGCTTAATTTTCAGAGTATTTTGATAATTAGCAATCGCTGCTTCGTAGTTGTATTGCTGCATGAAAGAATTGGCTAAATTGAAGTGCAGCACTTCTAATTCGGGTTTTAAAGCTACAGCTTGCTGGTATGCGACGATGGCAGCGTCGAGATTTCCTTGCTGCGATCGCGCGCTGGCGATGTTACCATAGGCCTCTGCCCAATCCGGTTTAATGGCGATCGCCTTTTGGTAGCTTTCGATGGCTTCGTCGCGCTTGCCTTGACTAAACAGTCGGTTTCCTAAGTTGAAGTGGAAGTCGGCGCCGACAAGCTGCGGGTTGAGTTCGGATGTTCTCTGAAAACAGGCGATCGCAGCGTCGATGTTGCCATGTTTGTGATATACTTTGCCTAAATTCCAGTGAGCGCCCGCTAAATCTGGACTCAGGGCGATCGCTTGTTGGTAATGGGCGATCGCCTCTTCCAAACGACCCATTTTGAAATACATACTGCCGATGTTGGCGCGCACTTCCGCAAAATTTGGCTGCAATTCTAAGGCTTGAGAATACGATCGAATCGCAGCTTCCATTTTACCAACCGCTTGCAAAGCATTGCCTAAAGTTACATAAGCATGGGTATAATCAGGTCTAATTTTGATAGCTTGGTGGCACGCTGCGATCGCCTCTTGAATTTTCCCTTTAACTAAAAAGTTTTCTGCCAGTTTTTTGTACTGTTCTACTTCTTGAAAATTAGCAACTTGTGTGATATCTGGAACATTCAGCGAGGTAACTTGTTCGGAAACTTCAGCAGGGTTGGTAAACGGAGTATTTAAATTTTCAGGATTAGGTGCTGGTGGCAAATTGATACTCGAAGGCTGCAATCCATAGCCTTCATCTTTGTTGACAGATACTGGTTGTTGCTCGTCAGATTCTGTTTCTAATGCGAGAAATTTGCTATCGGTAGTTTCTTGCTGTTTTTGTGCGGTTAAACTGGATAAAATTTCCGCAGCGCTGGCATTTTCCGGTTGCAGTTGCAGCACTTTTTGACAGCAAGCAATAGCCGCATCTAACTTTCCTTGCTGCTGCAAAACGCTGGCTAGCATCAAATTCACCGAGCACAAACCGGGATTAATAGCAAGAGCTTGTTGGTAAGCCTTTGCCGCCTGTCCCAATTGCCCTAACTTGTAATACATACTGCCAAGATTCGCGCTGGCTTCTGCTAAATCCGGCTGAAGTTTTAAAGCTTGCAAATAAGCTTGAATTGCCATTTCTAGCTGGTTTTGGCCGTGCAGGGCATTGCCCGCTGTCAGGTACGCGGGAGCAAAATTCGGTTGAAATTTGATGGCGAGGTTGCATTGGGCGATCGCGCGATCGAATTCTCCTTGCAAAACATAAACTTCCGCCAACTTTTTATGAACTTCCGCATCTTTGGGATTGCACTCTAAAGCTTTCTGATAACTCTCGATGGCGCCACCGAGATCTCCTCTATCTTTCAGGCGATTTCCCTTGACAAAATATGTTTGAGCTGATTCTAAATCCACCAAAAACTCTTGGATCATTTGCTCTGCCACTCTTACAGGTTTTACACTAATACTATTCAGCCATTCTACCCACTCTCGGGCTCGCACAGACCAAGTAGACCCTCGATTGATATATTCTACCTGCTGTCTCAGATGAGTTTCAGCAATTGCACCGCCCGTACCCGTAAACTCTTTTAAAACTTCGACTGTCGCATCTAAAAACCGCCTTGTATATCCCTCCCAATCCGGTGTACCTGCACGCTTCCAATCAGTTACCGATGCCAAATTTTCCACCCCTGACATAGAAACTAGACGCGCAAATCCAGCCGTTGTTTCCGGCAAAGCTGCCAATTCACTCGTCACAATGCGGCAACCGCTAGCCATCGCCTCCATCACCGCAATCGATGACGTTTCTAAATAGCTATTCGGGTAAGCTAAAACCGCGACTGAACGCAGTTGCCGGACAAGTTCGGGTTGCGGTACCGAACCGACATACTCGACACCTTCTATTTCCTGACACTCTTCGTAAAGTTGATCGAAACAAAGCTGATTATCATTGTCGTCTATTTGGTGTACTTTCATGCTAGAAAATACTTTTAATCTGGTTCCGGGGACAGCTTGACGAATTTCGGGAAAAACATTTAATAAAATATCCAGTCCGCGAAATGGAGTGCTAGTGTAAGCTAGAATGGGCGGTCGAGATTTTTGAGATTGGATCGAAATATTATCGGCAAAAATGTTAGCAAAACAAGGTGCAATCGCATTTCTCAAAACACAACTACGATTTAAATCAATCCCAAAACAAGTATGAAATTGCTCGCGCTGCCAGTCGCTGACAAAAACAAAAGCATCACAAACATTAATTTCTTGAACATTCTGGAAATCTTGGAGAAAAACAAAGCCTGGTTCGTTATGAATCCACAAAATCAATTTAGTGTGCGCGCCCAAAAAAGGCTTAATTTCCAGTGCCTTACCAACTATATTGACTACAACCAAAAAATCGAGCGATCGCAATAATTCCAAATTAGCACTGTCCGCCACCCGCAGCCTGCAATCAACCCCGCGCCACATCCCCGGTTCCGAAGTATTGTTGAGTAGAAATACCTCATTTCCCAGGGCTGCCAACGCCTCAGCTAAATAACAAATAGCCGACTGAGTGCCGCCCAAAGGTTCGCGGTAAGGAGTTTCAATGTTGTAATCCCAAGTGTAGGTATCGAGAAATCCGATTTTCATTATGGCAATTATCCGCCGATTTGTGAACTAGATTTTTTTAACCACAGAGGGCGCAGAGGGCGCAGAGAAGAAAGAGAGAATTTCCCACTTGAAACAATTTGCGAGTGCCGTCTCTTCTGCTTCTTACTCTCTGCGTTCTCTGCGCTCTCTGCGGTTAAAAAAATCCATAATAAATGGTATAATCTTAAAGCTATTGAGGATTACCGAACATGACCACAGAACAAGACCCCGTAAAATTGATGAAACAGCAAGTTGGCTTTGCTGCTGCCGATCGCGTAAAATCTGGTATGATTGTCGGACTCGGCACGGGGTCAACTACAGCTTATACTATTCAAGCATTGGGCGATCGCATAAAATCAGGCGAACTCAAAGATATCAAAGGAGTTCCCACATCCTTTCAATCAGAAGTATTAGCCAAACAGTACGGAGTACCGCTGACAACCCTCGACGAAATTGACAGAATTGACGTAGCCATTGACGGCGCTGACGAAGTAGATCCGCACCTCAACTTAATTAAAGGTGGTGGCGCCGCCCACACCCGCGAAAAAGTAGTCGATTGTCTCGCTGCTCAGTTTATTGTAGTAGTTGACAGTTCCAAAATGGTAGATAAATTGGGTTCGACTTTTCGCGTCCCCATCGAAGTTATACCGATGGCAATTACCCCCGTTACTCGCGCCATTGAAAAATTGGGCGGTAAACCAGAACTCCGCATGGGAATCAGAAAAGCAGGCCCGGTAATTACCGACCAAGGTAATATGGTAATCGACGTTCAATTTGATAACCTTGACAATCCTGCGGAATTAGAAAAAACTTTGAATAACATTCCAGGCGTGTTAGAAAATGGCTTGTTTGTCAATTGTACAGATTTGGTTTTAGTAGGCGAAATTAAGGACGGCAAACCTGTAGTGCGGGAAATTTCTAAATAGTTATAGTAGGGTGAATCAGGAAGGAAAAGTTTAGCAGTCTACTCAAGAATATTCAGCCTGAAGCACCCTACGGTTAATTAGCTACTCAAGCTTTTTATATCATGTCCGATCGATTAACCGCATTAAAATTCGTTCGTAGTGCGGACTTAAGTCCGTACTACAAACCGTTTTTGTTATGGCAATCAAGAGGACATGATATTACCAATTCCCAATTCCCAATTCCCAATTCCCAATTCCCAATTCCCAATTCCCAATTCCCAATTCCCAATTCCCAATTCCCAATTCCCAATTCCCACCTCACTCACTTCAAAATTGCTATAATAGTATAAATTCGTATCTCTATTTTGATCGTGCAATATCGCAGATTCGGCCGCACAGAATTATCCATGCCCGTCTTTTCCTGTGGCGGCATGAGATATCACCACAAATGGCAAGATGTGCCAGCAAATGAGATTCCACCAGACAATCAACAAAATCTAGAATCGACAATTCGCTACTCAATCGAATGCGGTATCAATCACATAGAAACTGCTCGCGGTTACGGCACTTCTGAGATGCAGTTGGGGTGGATTTTGCCGCAGTTCCCTCGCGAAAAGTTGATAGTACAAACAAAAGTTTGTCCTCAAGCCAACTCCGAGGCATTTCGCGAAGAATTTGATAAATCCTTAGCTTATTTACAGCTAGAATACGTCGATTTATTTTCCATACACGGCATTAATACCTGGGAATTTCTAGAGGATTCTATGCGCCCGGGCGGCTGCTTGGATGTGGCAAAAAAATTGCAAGCAGAAGGCAAAGTTCGGTTTATTGGTTTTTCAACTCACGGCCCTACGGATGTGATTGTCAAAACTATTGAAACCAATCAATTCGATTATCTTAACTTGCACTGGTACTACATCAATCAAAATAATTGGCCCGCAATTGAAGCAGCCAAACGTCACGACATGGGCGTTTTTATTATCAGTCCTTCCGACAAAGGCGGTCAACTTTACAATCCGCCCCAAAAGTTGGTAGACTTGTGCTATCCGCTGAGTCCAATGGTGTTTAATGATTTATTTTGTTTGTCGCACCCGCAAGTACATACTTTGAGCGTGGGTGCAGCAAAACCTGAAGATTTTAACGAGCATCTAAAAGCTGTAGAATTGTTAGATAAAGCTGATGAAATTTTGCCGCCGATATTAGCAAGGCTGGAAAATGCAGCAATTGATAAATTAGGAGAAGATTGGTTTAAGACTTGGGACTTCGGTTTGCCAACTATCGAAAATACTCCCGGAGAGGTTAACATTCGAGTGATTTTGTGGCTGTGGAATTTGGCGAATGCTTACGATGCGATCGACTATTGCAAGATGCGCTACAACCTTTTGGGTAACGCCAGCCACTGGTTTCCGGGCAAAAAAGCCGATCGCCTCGACGAATTAGACTTGCGCCGCTGTCTCGCCCACAGCCCCCACGCTGCGAAAATTCCTAGTATATTGCAAGCAGCCGATCGACTTTTTGGAGGCGAAGCCGTGCAACGCTTATCCCAAGAATAATATAAAAAACCCGGTTTCGAGACAGAAACCGGGTTTGTGAGCCGGAACACGTGAGACTTATGCACGCGTACCTCATTAGCCTATACTTGAGTTGTTCTTACCAACATCACCCATCCTTCTCATCCATTCGGGCGATAAGTCAGTAGTCATTAGTCATTAGTCATTAGTCAGCTCGCGAAGCCGAAGGGTAGTGATTAGTCATTGGGTGCATCTGGCGCAAGGCAAATATATCCGTAGGGGCGAAGCATGACCGCAGTCAATATGAGATGATAACTAATAACTTATATGCGGTCATGCTTCGCCCTCTTCCTTGCGCCAGATGCACCCTTAGTCATTAGGAAAGAAGAAGATATACACAGCAAGCTTGAGCGCGAGTTGTATTTTAAGTTTAATTAGGTATATTTACGATTTTATAATTTTTTTCCCAACTTCCTCCCCTTTTGCTTTAATCTGAGATAAAACAGTTAATAATTCACTTAGGGATCTTTTATGACACTCCAACGCCGAGATTTCTTGTATTTGCTAACAGCCACCGTCGGAGCTATTACCGCAGGTGCTTGCCAAGCGTCAGGCAATAGTGTAGCGCAAGCAAGTCCATCCCCAGAAAGCCCAAAAATAGCCCAAACTCCCGGGCTTTTTACACTACCGCCTCTGCCTTACGAATACAACGCTTTAGAACCGCACATCGATGCGCGGACAATGCAATTTCACCACGACAAACACCACGCAGCTTACGTTAAAAACCTCAACGATGCTGTCAATAAATACCCGAATCTTAAAAACGTGAGTGTTGAAAATATGCTCAAAGACTTGAGCAAAGTGCCGGAAGATATTCGCACAACTGTACGCAATAATGGCGGCGGACACCTCAATCACAGTATGTTTTGGGAAATCATGAGTCCCAAAGGCGGCGGCGAACCCACAGGAGCAATTGCCACAGCAATTAAGCAAAATTTCGGCAGTGTTGAGGATTTTAAAGCCAAATTCAACGAGGCTGGTACTAAGCGTTTTGGCAGCGGTTGGGTGTGGCTAGTTCGCAATAAAGCTGGTAAACTTGAGATTACAACTACTGGCAATCAAGACAGTCCTTTCAGTGATGGCAACTATCCCATTATGGGCAATGATGTTTGGGAACACGCTTATTATCTCAAATACCAAAACCTGCGTGCAGACTACTTAAAAGCGTGGTGGAACGTGGTTAATTGGGCGGAAATTAACAAACGCTACGAAAAGGCGATCGGTTAGTTTAACAAAGATACAGTGGCGGTTGTTTCAACCGCTATTGTATCTAAAATGGCTTCCGCTAGCGAATCGGGCGATCGAGCTTCTGTACAGTTTTCCGCAAATAAAGGCAGTGGCGCGCGCCCTGACTCGCAGGCGTGGTGAATGATTCGACTGACTCAAGCGTACCGCCCAAACGCTCGATCGCACTTTGCAACTCTTCCTCTTCCTCTACCGTCCAATTTCCCCGGTAAAGTACCGCCAAACCGCCGTTTTTCAGGAAAGGTAGCGCGTATTTAGCGCACAGAGAAGCTGCTCCAACTGCCCTCAGAAATGCGATATCGTAAGCTTGTCTGTGCTGCGGTTGTCGGGCAATTTCATCGGATCTGCCCAGCAAAGTCGTAGCATTTTTGATCCCTAAAGACGGCAAAACCGTGTCCAAGAAAGTAATTTTCTTGCGAGTAGAATCCAGGAGAGTGACTGATAAATGTGGAAGGGCGATCGCGATCGGCAAACCAGGAAAACCCGCACCAGTCCCGATATCGATCGCTTTGAGCGGGGACTCAACGGGAAAATCGTTATTTTCCGGCGAATTGTGATTAACCGGCAGCAGTCTCGCAATTCCCCGCAGAGAATCCCACAAATGTTTTTCCCAAAACTCGATCGGCTCAATAATTCGAGTTAAATTCAAGGAACGATTGCCTTCAACAATTAACTCATAAAGCCGCTGAAATTGTTGCTGCTGCGACTCATCCGGCTCCCAATTCAGCGTTTTTTGCCACAATTCATTCATTTGGGGTAACATCATAATTTCTGTCTGGTTCATCTTCTAATAACCATCGAAAGAACTAATGACAAAGTTTGCGACTTCTTAACCTCGCACAACTGTCAACTGTCAACTGTCAACTGCCTACTGACTCACACAACTTGCTTCCTTAGCCTCTAACTTCGCGCGATCGACCTCCTGCAAATCCCCGTGATCTAACGTCCAAAACTTATCAGCAACGCTCAACAAATCGCTAGCATCGTGAGTAACAATCAACAAAGTCCAGTGATTTTTCAACTTACCCAACAAGCTTACCAACTGTCGGCGCATCGACCAATCCAAACCCGCCGTCGGTTCGTCCAAAAGTAGCAAATGCGGCTGGCGAATTAGCTGCACCGCCAGGGCCACCCGGCGCTGTTGTCCGCCACTTAAAGCGTGGGGAGAAGCGCGCAGCGGCAAATGTGCCAACCCAACTTCTTTCATCGCTGAGTGAATTTGTTCTTGTCCCAATTCGGGATGTCCCAGTCGCAATTCTTCTAAAATTGTCCCCCCACAAAAATGTCTTTCAGGAAACTGGAACACTAAACCTCCTAACTGTTGCAAGTGTTCCGGTGTTAATTCTTGTTCGCGCCAGCGGATGTCGCCGCTAGTTTTTTCTGCTAAACCTGCTAATATTTCTAAGAGCGTACTTTTGCCGGAACCGCTACGGCCGACAATCAGCCCCATTTGTTGCGATGGCAGTTCTAAGTTGATATTTTTTAGAATAGCATTGGGACAGGCTGTAGGATGATAGACTAAGTTTTTTAGATAAAGCATTAACGTAATTGGGAATTGGGAATTGGGAATGGGGAATTGGGAATTGGGAATTGGGAATCGTGTATACCTCAGATCCTGGTTGTGCTATTAATAGTTAAGGTTGTTTTTGGCTGGTGCCGATCGCCCAAATTTATTTTACATAAATCTTTACAAAATTTTCGGTTTTTTTCAGCCTTGGCGTTTGATTATTGACATTTTTTATGGTATATTTTGACAATGGAAATCTGTGCGCTCATATATATTAGAATTCACACTTCCATTATTAAAATATACCGCAAGAGCCACAAAAAATCAAGCAAATTTAACTCTTTTTTGCTAGCGGCCCGATAGTCTGAGAACGTAACTCTCTTGTTTCTAGTTTACAGTATATTTCATTGAGAGAATTGACTATGACGAAAAACCCTTTAGCATCGCTGGGCAAGCAAATGTTAAGTTACAAACAGACAGTACGGGCGATCGCCTGTGGAAGTGCGATCGCCCTGGGCATCTGCATAAACTCCGCAGTAGCAGGCGATCCCTTCCGCACGAGCAACCAGCAGGCGATCGGGCCCAACACCGAAACCGCCTTCAAAACAATGTTTCAGCAAGGAAACTACAAACAAGCAAAAGCCCAAGTTCAACAAGCACTATCAGCAGAACCAAACGAACCCCTAGCCTATGCAATGGCAGCCTCATTATCCTACATCGAGCAAGACTTAAACTCGATGAATACCTACGCTCAAAAAACCCGCGAAGTCGGCGAAAAATTGACCAAAACTAACCCCTTGCGCGGCAACATTTACACAGCAGCAGGTCACTTTCTAGAAGGAGCAAATGCCATAGCCAAAGAAGGAACAGCCAAAGGCGCGCCCCAAGCACTCAACAAACTGCGAGTAGTATTTCAATACCTAGATGCAGCAGAAAAAATAGCGCCGAACGACCCAGAACTCAACCTGCTAAAAGGCTACATGGACTTAATGTTAGCCTCAAACCTACCCTTTTCCAACCCCAGCGACGCCATTAAACGACTGGAAGAAAAAGCCTCGCCCCGCTACTTAGCCTATCGCGGCATGGCCGTAGGCTATCGAGACTTAAAAAAATACGATCGCGCTTTAGAATTTGCCAACAAATCTCTAGCAGAAACACCCACCAACCCCGAAATCCTTTATCTCAAAGCACAAGTCTTATCTGCTCAAGCCAAGACTCAATCCAACAACAAAACCATACTTGAGGAAGCCCGAAAAAACTTCGACGCCGCCTTAGCAAAACCAGATCAACTACCGCGCAGCTTAGTAGCCGAAATCTTCTTTCAGCAGTGCAAAACTCGCAACCGTCTCGACAGCAAATCTCGTGATTGTGACCCGATGCGCGATAAAATTAGAGATGCAGATGGAGTCTGGGGGCCGACGGCTTTACCACCACTATAAACAGTTGACAGTTGACAGTTGACAGTTGACAGTTGACAGTTGACAGTACCATCTTGGCGGTTGTTATTAACAAGAGTAAAACTTGATGCAAGTACAGTTTCGCGAATTTAATCCCTTTGACCTCTGGATTTGGCTAAAATTCAGTAACGTGCCTTCAAACGGCGAAAAACAGTATGTAGAAGAAGTGTTTGATTCTTGGTTCTTTTTGGGAAAACTGGGAGGATTTAATGCTGAAAATTTGCAAGTTCAAGATGAAGGCTTAGACATCAGCGATATGAATTACGATGTTAATCTAGCCGACCAAAGCATGATGGCTTTGATGCACAATATGGGAGAAATGGAGTATGAAGGTTCTTGGGCTCGCTGCTGGTTTGATTTGGGGACTAGCGATGCTATCGGCATCGATGTTTTAATTAATGTTTTCCAGCAACTCAGCAAAGAATTTGTGACGATTGAAGAACTAATTATCGGCGGTGAAAATATAGACTGGCCCGTTGAAAATACGAGGAAGAGAGAGGGTTTTGAGCCGGACAATTAACCGTTAGCACGACACGGATGATACGGATAATGACTAGAAATCTCTCATGATTCTTGTGGAACAGGCAGGATGCCTGTTCAAAACTGGCTTTTTATGAGATGTCTAATGATTGATGACTCATGACTGAATGGCTATAGCACTTCTCAAAAAGGTGAGGTATGACTGACAGCTTATATAACCGCTAAACAAAGAGGGCCCAAGCCCAACAACATACCTCATCTTTCTGAGAACCGCTATATATTATGCAAGGTAAAATTCGTGTAATTGTTTTAGGATTAATTCGATCGGGCGTTAGCGAAGCCCTCGAAGAGGATCGCATTTTCGTTTCCCAATTCAAAGATCCGGTAAAACAAGACACATTGTATCGAGCTCTGGGTGGAGGCGTAGAATTCGGAGAACACAGCCTCGACGCTTTGCAAAGAGAATTTAAAGAAGAAATTAAAGCCGAGTTAACAAATATCAGATATTTAGCTTGTTTGGAAAACTTCTTTATTTTTAATGGTCAAGCTGGACACGAATTAATACAACTCTATCAGTGCGATTTTGTTGACTCCAAATTCTATGAATTAGCAAGTTTAGATTTTGTAGACGGTAACTTGAAATGTACCGCATTTTGGATGCCTGTTCACCGATTTCGTTCGGGAGAATTGCGCCTAGTTCCAGAAAGCTTTCTCGACTATTGCGAAGACTGATAACTAAATCGATCCAAATCCCAACAAGCAAATACATTAGAAGCAATTTTTACTCAAAATATGTGCAGTAGGGGCGGGTTTTCTCCCAAATACTTTGCCACAATTCACAAAATAGATAAACCCGCCCCCTTTATTTTTGTCCGCGTTACCAGAAATAATTGGTTGAAAGCCTCTGGGTTTGGCGTAGAAATTAAAAGAAGACGATTCATTACTCCAATCCTCTTCCTTCCAGGAGGTAGAGATTGCTGTCAACTGTCAACTGTCAACTGTCAACTGTCAACTGAATGAACTTTCTCTACCTTACTCTGGGAAGCGTACCCAAAACCTGATACAGCAAAGAGTTAATGAAAGCGAGGGCTAGAGCACCAAGCAAAGCACTCCAAATTCCCCACCGCAATCTAAATCCTTCGACTAGCCAAGCCGCCAAGCCAAAGATAGCAGCGTTGATAACAATCATAAACAAACCAACAGTTACCAATAAAGCTGGAAAGCCCAAAACTACAAAAACTGGTCGCACTAAAGCATTCAGCAATCCAAAAACTGCCGCCGAAACCATCGCTTTGCCAAAACTGTCAATATCCACGCCTATGGGTAACTTGGAAATAATAAAAAAGCTCACAGATGTTACCAACCAAGCAATTACCAGCGAAACGATATCTATGTGCACGTGCTTATCTCCTTAAAAGACTAAACATTAAATCGGAACAACAGCACATCCCCCTCTTGTACAACATACTCTTTTCCTTCACTGCGAACTAAGCCTTTTTCCTTAGCTGCATTCATCGCACCGGTAGCCACCAAATCTTCATAAGCTACAGTTTCGGCCCGGATGAAACCCCGCTCAAAATCAGAGTGAATTACCCCCGCAGCTTGTGGCGCTAACATTCCTGCGATAATCGTCCAAGCGCGAGTTTCCTTCGGCCCGCTAGTGAAATAAGTCCGCAAACCCAATAATTCGTAAGTAGCTCGAATCAAAGATTTTAAGCCACCTTCTGTTACCCCCAGAGATTCGAGGAAATCAGCTCGTTCTTCCTCTGGTAGTTCTACCAATTCTGACTCAACTTGCGCCGAAACTATGACAACCTTAGCATTTTCTGCTTCTGCTATTTCCCGGACTTGTTCGACATAGCTATTTCCGGTTCCCAATTCGTCTTCAGACACGTTCGCTGCATAGATGATCGGCTTGTTTGTTAACAATTCTAAACCTTTAACTAATTCTGCTTCTTCGTCAGTTAAACTGGTCTGGCGTACTGGTTTTTCTGCATTCAAAACCACGACCAATTTTTCAAGGACGTTTACTTCTGCTTGAGCTTCCTTGTTGTTGCGGGCTTGTTTGCGAGTGCGATCGAGTCGGCGTTCAATTTGAGCTAAATCTGCTAAAATTAATTCGAGATTGATAATGTCAATATCTCGCTGGGGATCGACAGAACCGGAAACGTGAATGATATCATCATTGTCAAAACAGCGGACAACATGGACGATCGCATCTACAGCCCGAATGTGAGACAAAAACTGATTTCCCAGCCCTTCGCCCTGACTCGCACCCTTCACCAAACCTGCAATATCGACAAACTCCATCCGCGTGGGCACAGTTTGCACAGAATTGGAAATATTGCTCAGCACCTTCAACCGTTCGTCGGGTACTGCCACGATACCGGTATTTGGCTCGATCGTACAAAAAGGAAAATTAGCAGCAGTCGCCTTGGCATTAGCCACCAAAGCATTAAACAGAGTAGATTTGCCAACATTAGGCAGTCCGACAATTCCGGCGGTAAGCATAGCTATTTAGAAACATATCACTGTTTCAAAATATCATAAGTATCCGCAATATATTGGACAAGCCACCCCAAATCTCAAGCCTGTGTTCGGCTAAATATCTAACTTGAGGTAGATGGCTGAACGGTTCACAAGTGGTTTCCCAAAAAAGCGATCGCCCGAAACCTCTCCCTGTCCCTTATTTATCAACAAATTGGGTCCTGGGCAAGAAACTCGGTTTGGGCGATCGACCTCACAAATTCTGTTAAACTTCCCTGTGGACTAAAACATAATTTAGATAGGTTCAGGGATAGTCTGAGGAATAGGGCCCGGAACTGTTTGAGGAATCGGAAAAGGTACAGTTTCCGGCACCGGTTCAGGGATTGGCTGCGGAATTGGTGCAGGTACAGGTTCCGGTACGGGGCCAGGCACCGGTGGCGATGCGGGAATCTCCGGCAGCCCCGGTTCAGTACCGGGAATTTGCGGGTCTGGCATCGGATCGGGAGTGGGATAAATCATGTTAGTATTTTGCTCGCTAGTAATACAGATGTCTCAAAAACAATTTGTCACCACTTCCAGCTATCTTTTAAAACAAAAACACCCGATTTGTGGTATTGGTTAATTAGAGTTGACAAAATTGACAAACACCTTAAATTTATCTGCGTCTATCTGCGTCTATCTGCCTCGATATGCGGTTAAACTCTCAATCAAATATTTATGAAGGAGTCTCTTATATTAAAATCAAAACAGCGGCTAACACATCTATCTAAATAGCGATTCTTCACTGTTATGACCGCCTAAAATTAAGCCTTGAGTATTAGGGAATATCCCAACCCATATCCAGCGAGTCATCCCCAATCTAATATCTAAAATTGTATAAGTGTCACCAGCAAACCCTCAACAACAAACTCCGCTATTAGATGCGCTGCGCGATCGCACAAACCACCATCACAGCCCATTCTACGCCCCCGGACACAAACGCGGACAAGGCATTTCTCAACCCTTAGTTGACTTGTTCGGGGCCGCAGTATTTCGCTCAGATTTGCCCGAATTGCCAGAATTAGATAATCTCTTCAACCCAGAAGGTGCAATTGCCCAAGCTCAAGAGTTAGCAGCCCAAGCATTTGAAGCAGACTCAACTCGCTTTTTAGCCAACGGTTCGACTTGCGGAATTATCGCCGCCATTGTCGCGACTTGCGGCCCGGGCGATAAAATTATCTTGCCTAGAAATATCCACTCTTCGGCGATTTCCGGCTTAATTTTATCCGGTGCAATGCCGATTTTTGTCAGTCCAGAGTACGATCGCACTTGGGATATTGCCAACAGCATCACCCCAGAAGCCGCAGCAGCAGCCTTAGAACAACATTCCGACGCGAAAGCAGTAATGGTCGTCTACCCAACCTATCACGGCGTGTGCGGGGATTTGCGGGCGATCGCCAAAATTACCCATCAATACAACATACCGTTATTAGTAGACGAAGCCCACGGCGCGCACTTTAACTTCCATCCCAACTTGCCAGCACCGGCCCTATCAGCCGGGGCAGATTTAACAGTACAATCAATCCACAAAACCCTCGGTGCAATGACTCAAGCATCGATGCTGCACGTCAAGGGCGATCGCATAAATATCCAAAAAGTCGATCGAGCATTGCAGCTTGTACAATCCACCAGTCCCAGCTACTTATTATTAGCATCATTAGACGCCGCCCGCCAACAAATCGCCCTCCACGGAAACGAGTTAATGGCGCAAACTTTAGATTTAGCTGCAAAAGCGCGATCGCACATCAGTCAAATTCCCGGCTTATCAGTTTTAGAACAGTTAAATACACGTGGTTTTGCAGCATTAGACAGAACGAGGCTAACAGTAAAAGTATCAGATTTAGGAATTACTGGATTTGCGGCTGATGAAATTCTGCACTCGGAGTTCGCAGTCACCGCAGAATTACCAATGCCGCAACATCTCACATTTATTATCAGTTTGGGAAATACAGAATCAGATATTGACAATCTGGTTAAAGGTTTCCAGAATTTAACTCACAATTTAGGAGGCGGGCACGGGGACGACGCCGGTACAACCGGGGGCGGGCAAGATGCCCACCCCACAAGAAAATTCACTCTTTGTGGAACAGGCATCTTGCCTGTTCTTGAGAATGGTGCAAGATCTCTGTTAGGATTTCCCACTCCCTCTCTCTGCCCCCGCGAGGCCTTTTTTTCCCCGGCGGAAACCGTAGGAATAGACCAAGCAGTCGATCGACTCAGTGCCGAACTCATCTGTCCCTACCCGCCAGGAATACCAGTTTTGATGCCCGGTGAAATCATTACCTCACAAGCCCTTGACTACCTGCAACACATCCTTGCAGCCGGCGGCAAAATCACAGGTTGCAGCGATCCCCGCCTCCAAACTCTCAGGGTTGTGCGAAAGTAAATATTAAGACTTGGGGATAGTGGGAAATGAGGGATAGTAGGAAATGGGAAAAATCTTCCCTCTTCCCTTTTCCCTCTTCCTTCTTCCTTCTTCCTTCTTCCTTCCATTAAAAATACAACTATGCTTTGGCCCTACGTCACTCCTGGTATCCCAGACGATTTATTTGAACGTTTACCGGGAATTCCCATGAGTAAGCGAGAAGTCCGACTGCTGTTACTCTCCCACCTGCGGCTGCAAGCAGACTCAGTGGTGTGGGATATCGGTGCAGGTACTGGCACCATTGCGGTAGAAACAGGTTTGCTGTGTCCCAAAGGTCGGATTATTGCCGTAGAAAGGGACGAAGAAGTAGCCAGCTTGATTCGCCGAAATTGCGATCGATTCGAGATCAAAAACGTAGAAGTCATCGAAGGTAGCGCCCCTGAATGCCTCGAAAACCTCCCCGAACACCCCCACCGAGTCTGCATCGAAGGAGGGCGCCCGATTAAAATGATTCTCCAGGAAGTCTGGCGACACTTGCGCCCACAGGGTCGAGTTGTCGCCACAGCCTCGAATTTAGAGAATCTTTACGCCCTTTCCGAAACCTTCTCTCAGTTGCAAGTCCGCAACATCGAGGTAGTCCAGTCCGCTGTCAACCGGTTGGAAACTCGGGGCCTGAGTCAAATCTTTGCCGCTGTCAATCCCATCTTTATTCTCAGCGGTGAAAAGCTGGATTAGTCATTGGTCCTGCCGTCATCAGTCATCAGTCATCAGTCATTAGTCATTAGTCAATACACTGAGATATTCCCACACCACATCAAAGATGGTGATGTGGGCCCGGAGGCTGTATCACTGAGAATCACACACTAAATGTAATTCTTAACCTTTTTTACGTTCGCTTAACGTTCATACTTAGAATAAGGGCGACCTTAGCTGGAGCGATCGCCAGAGTTGAAATTTTGGATCGCCGGTTGAGGATGGGGGACAAACCAGTACCTTAACCATCCTTGCATCCTTGCATCCCAAATCGACCGATCCCGCCCAAAAAACAAAATTTTAGATTAGAGTTCCAACCCCCAGATTCATCTGTGGACTAAATCTAAAATCTAAAATCTAAAATCTAAAATCTAAAATCGACTGACCCGCCGTCTGCTGTGAGAACTTCATTTTATGCCTTGGTCTCGTATCCTGAGTGGAATAGTTGCGATCGTCCTTGCTTTGGGAATGATTATTATGGGGGGATGGTACTTCACCCTCGGCTTTGGCGTCATCGTGTACCTAGGTCAATTGGAATATTTTCAATTAGCCCGGGCTAAAGGCATTGCACCTGCGGCCAAAACTACCTTAGTTGTCAGTCAAGGCTTGCTGATGACTGCCGCCCTGGCGCCGCAACTCGTAGACGCCATGTTCCCCCTCGCCGGAACCTTAATCTGTTTCTACCTGTTATTCCAACCTAAATTATCGACGATCGCCGATATTGCCTCCTCAATTTTAGGATTGTTCTACGGCGGTTATTTGCCCAGCTATTGGGTACGGCTGCGAGTCGGCCTCGATCCGGCCAATCTCGCTACCACCCAATTTTCGCAAGTAGTAGCAAGCAATTTGCCCGTTAACATTTACTCGTCCCAGTCTTGGACAAGTTCCAGCAACATATCTTTAGGATTGACTTCGCTGCTGGTGGCTTTCCTCTGCATCTGGGCTGCGGACATTGGCGCTTATTTTGTCGGCAAATTCTTCGGCCGCACTAGCCTGTCCCACATCAGCCCGAAAAAAACCGTTGAAGGTGCCGTATTTGGAGTTTGCGGCAGCATCGCCGTGGCCGCCGCCTGGTCTTGGTATTTGCAATGGCCGGGGTGGCCCTATACTGGGGCTGCTTTTGGTCTGTTGATTGGCGTTGCTAGCTTGTTGGGAGATTTAACTGAGTCGATGATGAAGCGAGACGCCGGCGTTAAGGATTCGGGACAGTTGATTCCCGGTCACGGCGGCATTCTCGATCGCACTGACAGTTATGTTTTTACTGCACCCTTAGTCTACTATTTTGTGACTTTGCTATTGCCCGCGATCGACTCTTTTTTAATTAATCCGTAATTGGGAATTGGGAATTGGGCATCGGGCATCGGGCATCGGGCATCGGGCATATGAATTTGGAGGCAGATCAGAGCGTTCGGGTATGTATTCCCAGGCTCTTCCTGGGAACCAGTTACAGCCAACAAACAACAGACAACAGTCAACAGACAGGGAGCATCTCAGTTTTGCGGGTGCATCTCAATGCAAGCAAATATGTTTGTATGGGCTATAGCATGACCGTAGTCAATATGGGATTATAACTAATAACTTATATACGGTCATGCTTCGCCCTCTTCAAAAACCAGATGCACCCAGTTTTGCATTTATAATAGAGCGTCCCCGCTCGCGAGTACAATACGCGAACTCTTAAGCTCGTACTATTTTGCATTTATATTGCGAGCTTAAGAGCTCGCGAGGACAATACGCGATCTCTTAAGCTCGCAATATAATAAAAAAAATGCTTTTTACAAAAATGAGATGCTCCCCAACAGATAACAAACAACAAACAACAAACAACAGCCAACAAACAACAAATAACTAAGGCAAAACTCGAATTCCACCCCGACAAACAATCTCCCCCGGACTCAAAATCAACTCATCAATTGCAACTTCCTGTCCGAAATCAATTTTAAAATCCTTGAAATCACTGCTCTTGATTTCTCCATTGACTTCGATTTCCGGTACTTCAAACATCAATTCGCGACCGCTAGCAATCCGCAAACCAGTCCGCAATACAACAGGAATTTGCGTACCCCCAGCGCGCAAAATTGTCGCCACCAGCGTCAACTTCCCCGCCTCAATTTCGATCTGCGAATTTTCCAACTTCAGCGACTTTTCGCTATCTGTCAGCGGCAACATTGGCAGCAAAAATTCACTCAAAGCATCCGCCAGCAAAGGCGCTTTCAGGGACGCATTCAAATCCGCTTGAGAGAGCCTCAAAACGCCAGTCACGGGAACCGATTCGAGCAGGCGCAGTGGTTTGCCTTTGAGAGCTTGACCGAGGTTGATGCGAATCCCACAGCCCTCTAGGGCAACCTCTGTTAGGTGTAATCCTTTATACACGGCACCGCGAGCCGCTGCCGTTACTTTGGGGATTGCACCGCTGAAAATTTGTCGATCGCTCCCCTCAATTTTCACCTTCAACTCATCAACCTGCTGAACTTGCGATCGCAGCAACAACTGCACCGCCGGAGACAGCACCGAACTTGCGATCCGGCTGCCTTGGCTCGGCGGCGGTGTCTCCCCTTCCTCGTCGAGGTTGGCAGTCCCACCAGAGCTGGCCGCAGTAGCTATATTGTCAAATAAAAGAGAGTGGCGATCGACAGTCATAAACAATTTGAAAATTACAAACCTTAATATTCAAACACAAAAATTTAACTATTAACGAGCGCATCCCGTCTCACAAACCCGGTTTATACAAAGAAATATCGCCCTCAACCTCGGATTTTCCCTAAGAACGGGTTGATGAACCCACCTCGTGACATACTCCAGAAGCCGAAATCAGACATCAGCAACGCCTGAAGCAGAAAAAATCTCACCCTTCCCCCCTCAGGCTTTCTCCTGAGTTTGCCAGTTGTGCGATCCCGAGGGAAATTTCGCGATCGAGCGTATAAAATTAACCAGCAGTACTGGTTTTATGGTAGTGTTAGTTAATGGTCGTGTCAGACCCACACATTTTAAATCAGCAACAAACCAACGGTGCAGGCAATAGCCTCCCGCGAGTCTTTTCCTCGTAGTTTTTGCACAACATTCAGGGTTATGCCATAAGGACAATCTGCACCAGGCGCAACGCCCTGCAAGGATTGGTTAGCAAACATTAGAATTTCTTCCCAACCAGGAATTGAACATTGGTAGCATCGGTTAATCCATTAACCGTGTCGTATTTCCTCCCTCCACCGCTCGGGTGTTGGGGCTTTCCACATTCCCGTCATGTCTGATGAAAGGCTGCAAAAAATCCTCGCCCAGTGGGGCATTGCCTCTCGCCGTCTTGCAGAACAGATGATTGTAGCTGGACGAGTCCGGGTTAATGGCAATATTGTTCGTTTAGGACAAAAGGCGAATCCCGATCGCGATTTCATCGAAGTCGATGGAGTCCCAGTGAAACCAACAGATAGACCGGCAGAGGTCTATCTGTTGCTCAACAAACCCGCAGGCGTAGTTTCTACTTGCAGCGATCCCAGGGCGCGATCGAAAGTTCTCGACTTGCTGCCGCCCAAACTGCGATCTGGTCAAGGCATCCATCCCGTAGGACGCTTAGATGCAGATTCCACAGGCGCCCTATTGCTCACCAATGATGGTAAGCTGACATTTTGTTTGACCCATCCGCGTCACTCGATCGCCAAAACTTATCAAGTTTGGGTGCTCGGCGATCCCCCGGAACCCATACTACAAGCGTGGCGTCAGGGCATTATCTTGTCCGGTAGAAAAACATTACCCGCGAAAGTTAGAGTTATCGATCGCGCGAGAGACCAAACTCTGTTAGAAGTAATTCTATCAGAAGGGAGAAACCGACAGATTCGGCGCACCGCCGAGCAGTTGGGATATCCAGTGGTGCGCCTGCACCGCACAGCCATTGGCCCGATTCAATTGCAGCCCCCCGCAGGGCCGATATTGGCACCGGGCTGCTACCGACCCCTAGAAGATTCAGAAATTATTTTTTTATGGAATCTAGTCAACCTAACATCAATAAGCGTGCCAGTGAATCCCCAGGAGCACAGCATATGACAAAGAATTTATTGTTTTTATTCTCCCAAATAACTAAGAAGAAACTGCACTCCCAAGAGCCAGAAACTCCTCAGAAGAAATTAGCGGCAATAGGATCTCAACTCCGGGAGTACCGCGAACAGCAGTCGATTTCTTTGGACAGAGTAGCTGTCGTAACCATGATTCGGCGGAATCTGCTGCAAGCCATCGAAGACGGCCAACTCGACCAACTCCCCGAACCCGTCTACACTCAAGGTTTGATCAAGCGGTACGCCGAAGCAATGGGTTTGGACGGAACTCAGTTTGCCGACTTTTTCCCGATCGAACCGCCACCGCGATCGACCACCAAGCTATCCTGGCAGAATGGGCCACAATTGCGGCCGATGCACCTGTACCTTTTTTACACATTTCTAATTATCTGTTCAGTCAATGTCTTATCTCAGTTGATGGGCGGTTCTCTGACAACAAAAAACGGTACGGGAACCAAAGAACTAGCTCTTGAGCAAGAACAAGCTCGTTTAGCCCAGAGCGCCTCAAAAAATCAGAAAGCCGATAGTTACGATGCTGTGGAAGCAGCAAGAACAGGTCAAAGTTTAGATAAATCTGGCAATAAACCAGTCATGGTTAACGTCAGTTTAAAAGACGAATCATGGATGAAGATTGAAGTTGATGGCAAACCCGAGTTTGAGGGAACTTTGCCTTCAGGAACTGTCCGCACCTGGCAGGCCCAAAACAAATTGGTAGTTCTAGCTGGTAACGCCGGCGGTGTAATGATTGCTGTGAATAACGGACAAGCCGAACAACTCGGAGAATCTGGAGTTGCCAAACAAGTTGTTTTTACCGCCGACGAACTCAAGCCTTCAGCAAAGCCCAAAAATGAAGGATAATCGGGCATCGGGCATCGGGCATTGGGCATGGGACATAGTTAATAGTTAATAGTTAGTCGTTAGTAGTTAGTCGTTTCTCTAATAACCAATGCCCTATGCCCTATGCCCTATGCCCAATTCCCAATGCCCAATTCCCAATTTTCAATTTTTCTGGGGAGCGCGCCCGCAGATGTAAGTCATGGTTTTGAGCCGATCGCGCACCTCCCAATTCAAAGCTTCGCGCCGATACCGCCAGCCCCAATTTCCCTCTGCTTTCCCCGGAAAATTCATCCGCGCGTCGGTATCCAAACCCAACAAATCTTGAAAGGGCACGATCGCCAAATTAGCAATAGAAAACCAACCCATGCGGATTAAAGACCAGTGAATTCCTTGGGGATCGATGCAGCCCAAATAACGCAAAACCTCATCTCTTTCGTAGTTTTGCAGTTGATTGAACCAGCCAACAGTCGTGTCGTTGTCGTGGGTACCGGTGTAAACTACACAGTTACGAACATAATTGAAAGGCAAAAAAGGATCGCCAGGCCCCGCACCGAAAGCAAACTGCAAAATCTTCATTCCGGGAAACTCAAACCGATCGCGCAAAGCTTCCACTTCCGGAGTAATTACCCCCAAATCCTCAGCGATAATCGGCAAATTGCCGAACTTCTCGTTAATTACCTCAAACAAAGCCGTTCCCGGCGCATTAATCCACTCTCCGTCGATCGCAGTTTCCTGCCCGCGCTTCACCGCCCAGTAAGCATCAAATCCTCGAAAGTGGTCAATCCGAGTCACATCTACATAAGCGAAAATCGCCTCAAAACGCTGCACCCACCACTGAAAATTAGTTGCTTCCAAAGCCTCCCAATTGTAAACAGGATTGCCCCACAATTGACCTGTTGCGCTGAAGTAATCCGGCGGAACTCCCGCCATCAAAGCTGGTTCTCCAGTTGCTTCATCCAAACAAAACAAGTCCGGATGCGACCACACATCAGCACTGTCGTGAGCGACATAAATCGGAATGTCACCAATAATTTTAATGTCGCGCAGGTTCGCATAGCGTTTCAACTCAGTCCACTGGCGGAAAAACTCGAACTGCACGTATTTGTAGTAATAAATCTCATTATGTAGCTCCTGCCGCCACTTGTCTAGCGCCTCCGGTTGGCGCTGTGCAATTTCTGGTTCCCAAGTGTGCCAGCTCGTGCCGTTGAAGCTGTCTTTTAGTGCCATAAATAAGGCATAATCTTCCAGCCAACTCGCTTTGCTCTCGCAAAAAGCCGAGAATTCTCTTTGCTGCACCGGCGATGCTTTCGCTTTGAAGTTTTCGCAGGCTTTTTTGAGCAGGGGTATTTTGTGTGCGATCGCGCGATCGAATTCTACTGTATCCAGGGGAAATTCCGGCGAATGAGCTAAATCTTCATCGCTGAGCAATTGCTCGTCCCGCAGAATTTCCGGGCTCAGCATCAGCGGATTTCCTGCCATTGCTGAATAGCACGAATAAGGAGAATTGCCGTATCCAGTCGGGCCCAGCGGCAATATCTGCCAGTATTGCTGGTCGCTCTCTACTAAAAAGTCAATAAAGCGATATGCTTCTATTCCCATATCCCCAACACCAAATCGGCTGGGAAAAGATGTCGGGTGGAGTAAAATGCCGCTAGCTCGGGGAAAAAGCATAATCTATCTAAAGATATAGGAGTTAAACATTGACAATTTGACCGATATTCCCTAGAGGTTAAACTTCGCAGTTTGTAGGGCGATTTTCAGGGCAAATACTTTTGCGATTGTCTCATATTTTCTGCTGGAACGTGGCTAAATATTTGTGTCGCAATCTCATCACAAATGCTGAGGCGATCGCACCCAGTTTATGCACAAGTTTATTTATAACTTTTAAGTGGCTTTCGCTCTATCTGTCTGGAGTCGTACATTGCGATCTCCGGGCCAAACATCAAACAAGTTCCCAAACAGGATGCAACTATATGTCCGCGTTCCAAACCCTGATGCAGTAAGCGATCCGATTTTAGATTTTAGATTCTTCGACCGGAGCGAGCGAACAAGTTTTAGACTTTAGCTTTACTCCACATATTCATCACCGGAGCAGAAACAGGAGTCTAAAATTTTTGGTTTTCTGCACACTCATAGCTTCAGGGGCTTGTACAGGTTTTTGGGCGGGGTCATTGATAATCCAAAATGGCATTAGCCCTCCTGCTCCTGAGAGCCAATGCACAAATCAGCCGACTGTTTTTGTATCTCAACAAACAGTCGGCTGCAAAATTACGGTGAAAATGCTGAGTTTAAGTTTCCTTGTTCAACAATTTCTCAACTTGTTTGAGAGCTATAGTGCCGACATTGTAAGCAGCCCAGCCGCCCGCCAACAAAACCGGACTCAATACTATTAGTATGCGCCAGTCAAAATCCATGAGTTCTCCTCCTAAAGTTTTTTAACAAATTCTCATAATCTATTTGTATCTCATTTTGTCGCCATTCTCCTGACTCCTCAAGCAAATATTGTCGCCGAAAAAGTTCCTCCACAGCAAGGAGCGATCGCGCTTGCAGGACATCGCGCCCCAGTAATTGAGACTGCAACTCGCTCTCGTCAACCTTGATCCGCTGTCCTTACACCAAATTATCCCAAAATCTGCTTGGCAATCCCTTCCACCACTTGAGTTAGAGGGTCTTTAGGGAAGTGCAGGGCAAACACCCCCTTGCTGGCTAACAGCATCATCTTGTCGCTGTGGGGCAGCACCCCTCCAACTGGGATGTTGTAAATACTCTCTACTTGCTGCTTCAAATCCTCGAAATCCAAGGATTCTGGCGCTTTGTTGATCGCGATCAAAATCTTGGGAACTTCTAATTTGCGGGCCACATCTACCGTGACAGCCGTTCCCTGAAAATCTTGCTGATCCGGACGCAGAATCAGCAGCAGGATATCCGAAATCGTGATGCTGAGAAGGGTTTCTTCGTTGAGTCCTGGGTGCGTGTCAATAAATAGGTAGTCTAAGTTCAGAACGTCGATCAGTTCTTGAAAGCCGTCGGTAAGCAGTCCCACGTCGTAGCCTTCCCGCAAAACTCGCGCTATCTCCCCTGCTTTAATGCTCGAAGGAATCAGATAGAGGCTGCCGTTACGGGCTAATTTTGGCAGCAGCGAACTCACATTGTAAGCCGTATCCGAGATCGGACACCTGCCCCACAGGTAATCGTTGAGGCAGCGATCCATGTTGTTCTCGCTGAAACCGAACAGCACGTGAATCCCGGGCGATTGAATGTCTGTGTCCACAATGGCGACCCTGTTTCCGCCGCGAGCGATAATAGATGCCAGGTTTGCAGTCATGTTAGATTTGCCAGTGCCACCCCGGTAAGAGTGGACAGAGATGATTTTGGACATGATAGGCGTATTGCAAAGATTAAACAATTATCTCTTTAAGTCTAATCATTTATGGACTTTCAAGTTTTTGAGATGCTGGACTTTTATTTAGATTCAGTTGTTGATTTATGTCCTCTATAGTTGGGAACCCTGCTTAGCTACGAAGTCTGCCAATCAATCAGACTCTAGAAAAGAAGGCATTAATGAGAGGTAGATCGGATTGTAGTCTACAACCAAAAGTAATCTCAATAACCCGATAGGTAAAATAGATAGAAGGCGTAGTAATTCGGCCGCTAGGCTTAACACCGTCAAAACGGAATGTAAATCATATTTGACCGTAGATTCTACAACGATGACAGGGAGAAACGCGGACAATCAATTATTATGCAATTCACGATCGCATCATATATCATATCGATCGATCTTCCTTGCCGCTCAAATCCTCCTGGTCTGTTAAAGTATCAATCTTTTCCTGCTTCGTAAAACTTACCCAAACTTAACTAAAGCCATCTTTAGCTACAATGAAAGAGTTCACTTCCTGCGCTATTGGGTGGTCGGCCATCCCAAGATAAGCAGGCTATCCCCCAATAGCCTTGGGTTCCCAATTTAAAATATTTAAACTGGCATTAAGATCGCGGTCTACCGACAGACCACAAGCAGGACAATCATAAGTCCGAACGCTGAGTGGCATATCTTTTTTATGCCCGCAATTAGCACAAATCTTAGAACTGGGAAACCATCGATCTACCAGCACTAATTGGGAGCCATACATTTTGCATTTATACTCTAACTGTCGCCTGAATTCGTAAAAA
>NZ_JAEQCX010000078.1:0-31824 GCF_020738035.1 Microcoleus sp. PH2017_28_MFU_U_A | reverse complement strand
AAAAGCAATCCCAAATGCCTTCAGCAATGGGATAGAGAGCTGCGTAGCTCAGCCGAGGCGGGTTAATCCGCTCGAAGTGAAAGCGAAAGGGGAGGGACTTGAAGCCTCCCATGTCATGTAATAGATGACTATACTTTTACCAGCTATTCTAGTCGGAGTTGCTCGATCTTTGCCCCCTTGTCGCTCGGCCCAGCCTGCGTTGGTTGCACAGGCACAAGCTCCACTCCCAAAGCCAGCCGCACCACTTATATAATTATTTTTTATCACTTCCCAAAGGGAATCTTTTTATTAATTGCCACAACTACAGGATTTCTTCCCAATTATTCATCCTTCCGGCCGAAGCCAAAAGACCTTTACTAGCAGTAATTAATTTTATGTTTGCTATATATAAATATTCGCTCTTTCCTATTGAGAGCGGCGAAAACTCTTGTTCTGCAAGACTCTTGGTCTGGGGAACCCAAAAATTACACATCAAATCTGAGGAAACTGCCTCGTTGTAACAGTTTACTAAATTTTGACAATAAAAAGAAGATTTAATGGTAAGCTTTCTTGCTGAGAAAGCTTATTTTGGCTGCTGTTTTATGGCAAAAAAAATGGAACGATTTCCGGATTTAAGAAGTCTAATAAAGCAAATGAAGTCTAAGAACTTCAACATGACAAAATAGAAAATATGAATAAAATTTTTACTTGCTGGCGATCGACCAAAATTCCACTCCTAAGTTTGTCCTTAGCTGTGCTGGCCTGTCTTCCAGCCTTTCGCCCTACGATCGCCAGTCCGCTGTCTCCATCCCCCAAACAGCAGTCAAACCCTACTAAAATTATCTCGGTCGATCGACCGCCAGCACCACCAACCGGCTCAAAGTCTCCAAAATTTCCGGTAATAGCGGCAGCCAATCCATCCCCAACCAAGACAATCAACGCTCAGGGAACAGCGACAGGCCGATCGCTCGAAATTCAAGAAATTCGCGGTACAGTCACCTTTAAAGGGCGGCCCGCCGTCGTCGGCGATCGGCTCCTCGCCCCCGGAGACGAAATCATCACCGACCCCGATTCCACAGCCCGCTTAGCGATCGACAACAACACCGGCATCGTTGAAGTTGCCGAAAAAACCGCAGTTAGAATATCCGATTTGTCAAGCACTTCAGGCGAAAACGACACAGCTATTTTTGTCAGCAGGGGACGAGTGAGATTGTCGATCGGCAAAACTGCTGCGCCCACAGCCGCAGCTCAAACCTCAGCAATTATCCTACCCAAGCAAATTGCCGCCTTAAATACATTCAGCCCAATTGCCGAAACCAATCAAATAGCCCAACAAAAAAAATCTCCCAGAACCGCCCCAGTCAGGGTTGAAACCCCCGAAGGCGTTGCCGGAGTCAGGGGTACATCCTTTGGCGTCAGCGTCGGCCCAGACGGCAAAACCGGAGTCGAAACCATTGAAGGTTCAGTCGGAGTATCTGGCAAAAACGACTCCGAAGTAGTTGTCAACGGCGGTAACGCCACGGAAATTTTCCCTCAAACTCCCCCCGCACCGCCATCAGCCAGCCCTCGCTTAGCCGATCTCAAAGTCCGCAGTTTGTCGAGACTCGGTGGGAATATCTATCGCCTCAGCGGTCAAATTAACCCGATCGACATAATTTATGTCAACAACCAAGCCATTAAGATCGATCGAGAAGGTAAATTCAAAATCCAAGGAATTTTACCGGCCAGCCGCCGCCTCAAAATTGTAGTGAGAGGATCGTCCGTCAGAGAAAAGCATTACAACCTCGCAGTTCCCTAAACAACTGATCTAGATCGGACGGCGGTTTCAAGCGCCCGGTATTATCATCTGAAATATCGGTCTGGTTTCAACCCGCGGAGGCGGGTTTTGTTTGTCTAGACGCGGTTTCAACCGCCCGGTATTATCCGAACATCAGCATCGAATGTCAATTATTGCGTCAAATTAATTGAATGAAGTTCAAACAATTGATCGAGCATCTGAAACACAATCAACTGATTGGCATCCGGCAATATCTCATCACAAATCCTCCCTGGCTGACAGGCGCCGTAGCAGGAATAATGTCTGTCGCCATGCTGCAATTGGGAATGTGGAAACCCCTTGAATATTTGGGATACAAAACCCTATTTCAAATTCGAGAATCGGGAGTTTTGCCAAATCCGGGTTGGGATGAGAGAATTGCGGTAATTGCGATCGAACCCCAAAGCTTGCAGGAATACGGTCAATTTCCGTGGTCGCGCAATCGCTACGCCGCCCTGCTGTCAGCTTTAAAAAAATTTCCCCCCACAGCAGTTGGTTTCGACATTCTTTTCCTCGATCCGAGTCCGAAAGATGAAATGTTAGCCGCTGCGATCGCCACAAATGGCAAAGTTGTACTCCCAAGAACCACCCAAGAACAGCCAGTAGCATCTTTAAAAGCAGCCGCCGCAGGTGTCGGACATATAATGCACGAACCGAACAGCGACGGCGTTAGCCGCGATTCAAAAATATTTCTCGACTCCATTCCTAACTTCGGTTTAGTAATGACTCAGAGGTACAACGCTGCTAACCCGCAAAATCCTGTATTGCTGCCGCAGCCACAAAATATGCAGGAACAAACAGTCTGGGTTAACTGGCCCGGGAAAACAGAAAATCTACGTACCTATGCTTTTGTGGATGTTGTAGAAGGTAGAATTCCTGAAAATGCTTTAGCTGATAAATTAGTCTTAGTCGGTCTAGTCGCTACGGGTTTTGACCAGATATCTACACCTCTGAACAAGACTACTGCTGGGGTTTATTTATATGCAGCTTTAGTTGACAATTTGCTCAATCAGCGATTGCTAAAGCGACTGCCCGCAGCGCTAGAAATTTTGTTATTGTTGGGGATTGGCCCCCTTACTACTTCGGTGCTGTGCAACCGAGGTGTTAAAGCAAGAATTGCGATCGCCCTTGGTTTACCTGTAATTTGGGTTACGGCTGCTGCTGTATTATTTGGCTACTATTTTTGGTGGCTTCCCGTTGCCGCACCCATCGGCACCCTCATTTTATCTGGTACTGCTTTACAAGTGCGGGAACAGTACGAAAAACAGCAGTTAATGAGGTTATTTGAAAAACACGTCGCCCCCGAAACTGCTCAGCTTATTTGGGAACGCAAAGCAGAGATATTTGAACAGGGAGAACTCGAACCTCAAGAACTTACAGCAACTGTGCTGTTTATGGATATTCGCAGTTTTACTTCAATTTCCGAAAAAATGCGGCCGCGGGATTTGCTCACCTGGCTGAACCATTATTTGGAAGCGATGACCGACTGTATTATGGATCACGGCGGCGTTGTCGATAAATACATTGGTGATGCAATTATGGCAGTTTTTGGTGTACCTTTTTGCCACACAGAATATCCCGAAATTCAACAAGATGCTTTAAATGCCGTAGCAGCTTGCATCGCCATGCACGAAAAGCTGCACAAAATCAACGAGCAGCTTAGAATTGACCGCAAACCTTTAATTAAGTTTGGCATTGGTTTGCATACCGGACAGTTAGTTGCCGGCAGCGTCGGCGGTTCCCGGCGTTTGAATTATTCTGTAATCGGCGATGCTGTCAACGTTGCGGCTAGATTGGAGGCGATGAATAAGGAAATTATTTCTGACAGTCCTTTTAATTTGTTGGTGACGGGGAGAACTTTTGCTTACGTGCGCGATCGCTACGAAGGGCAAAAAGTAGGAGCGATTCAATTGCGCGGCAAAAAAGAAGAAACTGTGGTTTATGCTATTTTGGGTGAAAAGCAGTAGTCAGTAGTCAGTTGACAGTTGACAGTTGACAGTTGTTATTGGTTATTGGTTATTGGTTATTGGTTATTGGTTATTGGTAGTTGGTTATTGGTAGTTGGTTATTGGTAGTTGGTTATTGGTAGCCACTAACAAATAACATCGGACAAATAACAAATAACAAATAACAATGTCCTGCGCGGGCCTTCTTCCCAATTCCCAATTCCCAATTCCCAATTCCCAATTACCAATTACCAATTACCCAATCTAATCAAATATACTCAGCCGCAAAGATTTAGCTATTTGTTCCAACAGAAACAAACCGCCGACAGAATTTCCCTCTTTATTCAAAGGCGGACTGTAGGAGGCGATCGCCCCTTCGCCCGGAATAACCGACAACAAAGCCCCGCTAACACCCGACTTAGCGGGAATTCCCACCCGCAGCGCAAAGCGGGCCGATGCTTCATACAAACCGCAAGTAGCCATCAGCGCTTTCACAGTGCGACAGTTTTCCGCGATCGCTTCACCACCATTTACCAACACCATTCCCAGCTTCGCCAAATCCTCTACACTTCCAGACAAACAGCAAACGCGATTGTAGGTTTCTAACGCAATTTCCGAGTTTTGTAGATAACCAGATTCTACCATTGCTAAGGCAAGATCCCAATTTTTTTGATTCGGCATAGCATTCACTGAATCGAGCATTAACTCGTCAACAAATAGCTGACTTTTTGCCTGTTGGTTCAGCCAAGTTCGCAGGTTTTGACAGCGTTCAACCGCATTTTCACCGGGAATCAAAGACGCTAGAGCGATCGCCCCGCTATTAATCATCGGATTTCTCGGCTTCCCTTTATCCCTTTCGAGTTGAGTCAGAGAATTGAAAGGAAGTTCCGAAGGCTCGCAGCCCACGCAGTCAAAAACTGCTTTTTCACCCAATTCGCACAGCAAGTAAAGCAAGACGAAAGGTTTGACTGCGCTCATCAGCGGGAATGTGGTAGCAGCGCTACCCCAGCTCAAAATTTGACCGTCAATTGCCCGAATTTGCACGGCAAACCATTGTCTGTCGGCTTGGGCAAGGAGAGGTACGTATGCGGGGATTTTACCGGATTTACTGCGATTAATTGCCTCTATTGCCCAAGCTGCCAGTTGTTCTGGTTCCAGGGAAGATAGTTTGCTGGTGGGTGTTTTCACTTTCGGTTATTTAAATATTTACGATCGCCCTTGTGAACCAGAAACCCTGTTTTTAAAGCACATTGCGACACTTGAGCTCCGGGAAAAACCCGGTTTGTGAGGTGAGAGCAAGTGCGATCGCTCTATCGCAATAAAATTGGTTCGTAGTGCGGACTTCAGTCCGCAGGCGCTAACTTTGATTGTTATGGTAATTGACCGGACATAATATGAGAGCAAGTGCGATCGGCTTTCAGGCTGCGATCGTTACCGCCTGCGGGCAGCTAATCAATATTATTGACAAAATTTTCCTAAAAATCTGTACTTTGCATAAAAACCTCCCTTTCACCCAGATAGATAGGTAGCAGCATCAAGGCAGCGCTGCTACCCAAAATCAACAAGGACTAGCTTGAAATGCCTTCAACTTCTTATTTTTAATCCCCAATCAGGGGCGGGGTGCATATTTAATTTAATTTTTTCAGAGTTCGCGCAATCCTTTCCGGAAAACCCCCGAACCTCTGAGAATCTACTATCCAATCGGATCTACTCAAACCCAGGATAAAAAAAATGGCAGACGAACCGAAAACAGATGCAGCAGAAGCACCAAAACCCGCTCCGATGATTTTTAAGGGTGTCTGCAAGGACGGAGTTCTCAAAGGCAAAGAAATTGAAGGCAAATTAGATATCAAAGTAAACGTTGAATCAGTCACAACGCCAGCACCAACTCCAACAAAATCTAAGTGGGAGGAGCCTATATTTTGGGCGGTGTTTTTATTAACTGCCAACTTTGCCGTCGGCGATCCCGCCGGAATGAGAAAATACAGCCCCCCACAAAGGTCTCATTCTCAGGAAATGTTAAACCAATCTGGGGAGCAGTCGGTGTTGCCTCAAAAAAACACCACCAACTTGCCGCTTTAGGCTCTGGGAGCCTGCCAGCCGCGCAAATAGTAATAAACAGACCCGAAATATTCATCGAATACTCGTGTCGTAGTTACCAAAGCTTCTGCACTGGGCAGGAAATCTGCCGCGTCTAAGCGCAGTTTGGAATGCCCTCCTGACACTGGCTGGTAAGTGTAGAAGTCCGTAGCTCTAGGAATCACCTGGATTCCCATATTCGCAAAAGCGAGGCTGGCACGTCGCATCTGAATTGCAGATGTTACCAGGATTACTTTGCGCCCGACGCCGCGGCTGTCGAGGATTTTTCTCACTTCCTCGGCGCTGGTGCGTATGTTCCTGCCATTATCGTCGAGAACGATATTGTTGCGCGGCACGCCCATGTTGCTTGCCAGCAAAGTTTGGATATCTTTAGCTTCGCCAGTATCATTCTGTAAATTTGCTCTGGGCCCAGCACTAACAATCACCAAAGGTGCTAGTTCTTTTTTGTACAAAACAGCAGCATAGGGCAAGCGATTGCCTGTGTCTGTCAGTTGAATTGCTTCTCGGTTAGCGTTGTGACTGTTAGTCGTTCCCTTGCCCAGCAGGACGATCGCCGCTGCTGTTTCATCGCAGCAAACTGTGCGGGCTGCGGCATCTCGTTCTGCTTGATCTGCGAACCAATAAGCCACCACTGGCATACTCGACAGAATCAAAACCAGCAGCGCAGCCAGGATCATTCTCGGCGCCGGGTTGCGGATGCCCCCGTTCGTGATCAGCGCCGATGCAATCACCAACAGTGAGATCGCAAAACCTAGCGGCTTAAAGAAGAAAGCTATTAAGCCGAAAATCGCCGCTCCGACTGGCGTGTCTGGGGCAAAAAAAGCGAGGAACAAAAGGCTGATCAGCAGCAAAACGCGCAGCCGATCTATTAAAGGATTGTCTTTGCCTCCTGATTGATCCCACCACGATTTGATCAGTGAGAAGAGGAGGAATAGAAATAGAATGCGAGCGAATAGTTCAGGCATCTTGCAATATTCTGTGTCTTCATAAATTAGTACGGAAGTGTGGAACGAGCGCTAATTTAGCTGCGGGAGCAAATACGGGCATCGGTTGAGTTGGGTTGTTAACTTTGGCCGATCGCACAGTTCGATCGCATTTCTGAGAAATGCTCTATTCCGGTCAGCTATCAACTATTGGTTGCACGCAAGGAGATCCCGCTACTTCCAGTCAGTCGATTTTAAATTTTAAATTTTAGATTTTAGATTGACTCCACAGATGAATCTAGGAGCTTGCACTTTGGTCTAAAATTTTAGGCTCTCCACACTCATAGCGTTGGGGGGTTGTACCCGTTTTGGGGCGGGTCACAGATTGCTGACAGATAATTGGTAATCGATAGTTGGTTAATGGTCGATCGGTAATTGATAATGGATGGAGCCGGCGGCAGGTGAAATTGACTTGGCAATTCAAGCCTGATTTGTGCTGCTGCTATTTTTCCCATTACCTGTTACCCGTTCACCAATCCCAATTTATCGGCGTTTCAGTTGATTCCGAATTGCCTGCGTTACCGTTTGAATTACTTTAACACGAGCATAATACTTGTTATCGGCCGCAATTATAGTCCAGGGAGCTGACGGGGTGCTGGTGCGCTGAACCATTTGATTCACCGCCACTTCATAATAATTCCACTTTTGGCGATTCCGCCAATCTTCAGGAGTGAGTTTGTATTGTTTAAATGGATTTTTTTCTCGCTCTGTAAACCGCTTTAGTTGCTCGTCTGGACTGATGTGCAGCCAGAATTTAACTACGACACAACCGAAACTGGTGAGTTGCTCCTCAAATTCGTTAATTTCCTGGTAAGCTCGGCGCCATTCGGGTTCGGTGGCAAATCCTTCCACTCGTTCGACCAGCACTCTACCATACCAACTGCGATCGCAAATGCTGATTTTACCAGCAGTCGGCAACCGCCGCCAGAACCGCCAGAGGTAGTGGTGAGATTTTTCTTCATCCGTGGGGGCAGCAAACGGATTAACGGTGTAACTGCGGGGGTCTAGGATGTCCGTCAAGCGTTTGATCGCGCCTCCTTTACCGGCGGCGTCCCAACCTTCAAACAGCACTAAGACAGGGATTTCATCTTCGTCGATGCTTTGTTGCAGTTTGCCAAAACTGGTTTGTGCTGCGCGAAGTTCCTGTTTGTATTCGTCTGGCGACAGCGATTGAGTCAAATCTACTTGGGCGAGCAAGTTGGGTTCGGTGGGTGACAAGCTTTCTTGAGGTGGCAATTTCAGTGGTGCAGATTGCGTCGGGAGTCTCTCTAGGGCTTCTGTAATTGTCGCTGCCATTTGCGTTAAAACTTTGACTCTCGCCCAGCGCTGACAGTCCCCTTCTACTAGCGTCCAAGGTGCCGGGCCCGTGCCGGTTTGAGTTACCATTTCTTCGGCCAAAGTTGTGTATTCTTGGTATTTTTTGGCTTGTTTCCAATCTTCGGGCCGCACTCGCCAAGCTTGTAAGCTGTCGTCTTCTAGTTTTTTGAGCCTGTGCTTGAGTTCTTTTTTGCTCAGGTGAATCCAAAATTTGGCAATTGCCGCGCCGTCATCTACCATCTGCCGCTCGAAGGCGTTGATTTGCCTGATGACTGTCGGTACTTCGGCGTCAGAAACTCTCTGGAACAATCGGTCTTCTAAAACATGAGTGTACCAACTGTGGTAGAAAAAACCAATCCGCCCTCGCGCCGGCAGTTTCTCCCAAAACCGCCACAGGAAAGGATAGCCCATTTCTGCCTCTGACGGCGGCCAAATCGGGTGGACGGCAAACCCCCGCGGATCCATGTACCCCACCATTTTTTTGACCAGGGCGCCTTTGCCGGCGGCCGCCCAGCCTTCGAGTACGATGATTGCAGGCAGTTTTTTTTCCCAGCAGGTCTGTTGGAGCGATCGCAACTGCTGCATTAAAACTTCGATTTTGGCATCATAGGTTTCTTTGTCCAAGGAAATATCTAAATCGAGGTTGTCGAGCATATTGACCTCATGCAAATCTGAGACAGCAGTTTAACGTTAGTTTAACGTTAGGATAAAATTAAATCTTCAAGTGCCGCAAAAAGTTATAAAAAATACACTTATGCTCGGTTAAAAGTGCAATGCTTATATCGCCCAATCCGGGAGACAGTTAATAGAAACAAAACTCCCCTTGCCTCAAACTTGCCAAAAAAAACCTGAGCGGTTATAGTTGAATAAGGCAACTTTTTAATAAGTTCAAATTCTCCCCTCCCCCGATCGGGCGAGCAAACAGGAGGAGCAACAAATCCCTGCAACAGGATTTATTGTAAAACAGAGTACAAGTAAAAATCAACTACCCGGTGGGGGTGAAAACTTCTTTACTTAGCTGTATCAAATTTATTTAAATAATAGTTGATCGAGCATCAGCCTCGATAACTTCCAGCGCGCTGCTTGCGAACGTTGGGCGTTTCTCGGATCGGCAACTCAAATACAAAACTAGCCCAAAAGGGCAAACCAATTTTTATGATTGCGCCATGAGATAAAACCTGAAAGCCTGGGTGATATAAACAGGTTTCTGAGTTTTATCAACACCATTCTCAACAACTAAAAGCTGTGGAACAGGCATATTACCTGTTACCGACATTTGTGCAAAATGTCCATTTGTGGAACAGGCATCTTGGCTGTTACCGACATTTGTGCAAAATGTCCAAATTACTGTACTCATTTGCCAATACCCACTAACAGGAACAGTCCGAATTTACGGATTGCAAAGTTTTCTATGAATATCTTGACAACACGCTCCTACAAAGGTGAAAGTGACTGGTGCGCGATCGCCAATTTAATCGATGCTTGCGAAGCAGTCGATGGAGTCGGCGAAGAAGTATCCGCCAGCGAAGTAAAGCTTGTACTCGACGCCCCCACACTCGACAAAGCCCGCGACGTACAGTTGTGGGAAGACGGAAACTACAGACTAATTGGTTTAGCACTCCTAGATATGCCAGATTCCCAGGATGAAATAGACGGCTGTCTCTGGTTTTACGTGCATCCAAAGGCGCGCGGCCAAGATTTGGAAAAAGATATCATTAAATGGGGCGAAAAGCGCCTGGGCGAAGTCTCGAAACAACGGAATTTGCCCGCGAAATTGCGTACCTACAGTCGGGAAGATGAAAGCGACGAGATGCGGCTGTTAGAGAAAGAGGGCTTTGAAGTCGATCGCTATTTTCTCACAATGACGCGATCGCTCGCCGAACCAATTCCCGCACCCGAATTTCCCGCAGATTTTGCCCTGACGCACGTATCCGGGGAAAAAGACATCCAACCCTGGGTAGAAATGTTCAACCAGTCATTTATCGATCACTGGAACCACCACGATTTAACAGCCGAAACCGTGCGATACTGGATGCAAGACGAGAATTATCAGCCGGAATTAGACTTAATTGCTGTTTCGGGCGATCGTAAATTTGCAGCATTTTGCGACTGTCAAATCAAACCCCAAAAAAACCCCCGCAGCGACGCAAAAGACGGTTGGATTGAACTATTGGGTACGCGGCGGGACTTTCGCAAAATGGGCTTAGGAAAAGCGATGCTGCTAGCTGGTTTGCACACCTTAAAAGCGGCGGGTGCAAATACAGCTAAACTCAGCGTCGATGCCGACAGTTTGACAGGTGCAACAAAGCTTTACCAATCAGTCGGTTTCCGCCCGATGGAAACTTGGCTGTCGTGGGCTAAACCAGTTTAAAACAAGGTTGGTAGTGAACGCTAGATACCCGAGTTCTTAAAGTAAACCCACCCCACCCAACATGAATTGAAAAGTGTTTTTAATGCTGTAGGGGCGGGTTAACCAACCATAATCGCCACCCAACAAACAATCTCAAAAACCCGCCCCACCCAACAAACAATATCAATGTACATTCAGATTTATGGTGGGATGGGGGCGGGTTTTTATATATTGTTGGTCATCGTTATATATGGTTGGTGAACCCGCCGCTACAGCTTAATTTTTACCGTTACCATTCCCATTCCCGCCAGCCGTAAGCAAAACCCGCTTAGCCAAAGGTTCCGGTACTTCTTGTAATCGATCGAACTCCCAGTTAAAAAATCCGACTCCCATCGTCTGCGATCGCAATTCTACGATCAAATTCTGCATTTCGGCGATCGGCAAATAAGCCGAAACAGCATCCCATCCCTTCCAGTCTGCTTTACCCTCATAGCCGAGAATTTGGCCGCGATGTCCGCTGACCAATTGCAACACCTTTGATGTACACTCGTTGGGAGCGCAAATTTCAACTTTGGCGATCGGCTCCAGCAAAGTTGATTCGCACTTCTCCATCCCCGACTGCATCGCCAACCGCGCCGCCTGTTTGAAAGCTTGTTCGGAACTGTCAACAGAATGATAGGAACCGTTAGTCAGAGTCACTGATACATCTACCACCGGAAAACCCAACGGGCCGCGATCCAAATATTCGCGCACTCCCACTTCAACGCCGGGAATATACTGTTTTGGAACGACTCCGCCGACTATTTTGTCAGTGAAATTGAAACCTTCTCCGCGAGGCTGCGGTGCGATGTCGAGGTACACGTCGCCAAACTGTCCGTGTCCGCCGCTTTGGTGTTTGTAGCGCCCATGAATGGAAGATGCAGGTTTGCGGATGGTTTCTTTGTACGGTACTTGCGGTAAGTGAGTTACCATCGGCAAATTGTACTTGCGGCGCAACCTGTCTAAGGCTACTTTCAGGTGGATTTCGCCTTGACCCCAAAGTATAACTTCGTGAGTATCTCCGTGCTGTTCCCAAACTAAAGATGGGTCTTCTTCTAATAGTTTAGCTAAGGCAGAACTCAACTTAACTTCATCATTGCGCTTTTCGGGGACGATCGCCAGTGCGTACACAGGCGAGATGATTTCTGCTTTTGGCAATAATTCGTCCAAACCTAACACATCGCCTGTTCTCAAGCCTTCCAGCCTGCCCACAGCGACAATTTCCCCGGCACTGACCGACTGCAAACTTTGCGTTTGCTGGCCGGTCAATCGGTACAAACCGTTAACTCGAACCCCGTTCAAAACTGCTCCGTCTGCGAGGATTCCCCGCCAGATTCTGACTAACGATAGCTTACCTCCTTGAGGCGTGTAATAGGTTTTGAGGATTTGACCGAGAACCTTGTTTTCACTTTGTATAAAACCGCGCCGTTCTGCTGTAGTTTCCGGTGTCGGCGCTTCTCTGAGTAAAGCTTCCAGCAGAGGCCGCACGCCGAAATCTTGTTCGGCGATACCGATGAATACGGGCACTATTAAATCAGCGCCTAATTCCATCTTGAAATCGCGGGTAATCTCTTCAGCATCGGGATTGATTTCTTCCAGCAATTCTTCGAGTAAACGATCGTCAAAATTGGCTAATTCTTCGAGCATTTCCTGTCGCGCGGCGCTTTCTTGTGCTTTGAGGTGTTCGGGAAGCGGGACTGGATCTGCGGGTGCGCCGGAGTGATAGTGGTAAGCTTGTTCGGTTACTAAGTCGATAAAACCGATGATTTGTTCGTTTTTGCCGATCGGGTATTGGTGAGGTACAATTGGTCTGCTAGAAACGGATTTGAGCGCGTTGAGTACGTCGGTGAAGTTGCTACCGCAGGTGGTTTCGTCTGTGCAAGCGCGATCGATCTTATTGATGAAAACTAGGTGGGGAATTTCCCAATCGTCGAGGAATTTGAACAGCGGGGCGAGGGTTAAAGTGCGATCGGCAACCGGTTCGCAAACAATCACGGCTGCATCGACACCGATAAGTGCATTGTAAGTTTCTTGGACAAATTCGATCGAGCCGGGACAGTCAAGAAATGTGAAGCGGACGTTTTCGTATTCGGCGGTGGCGCTGTTGACTTCTACGCTCATTTTGCGATCGCGCGCTTCGGGCGAACTGTCACCTACCGTATTACCATCCTTAGCATTACCCTTGCGAGTAATCGTCCCTGTCACCGACAGCAAACTTTCGAGAAGTGCGGTTTTACCGCTTAAATAAGGGCCAACAATTGCAACGTTTCGCGTGGCCCTAATGACATTTTCGTTCATATAGCCTCCTACACAAAGTGAAGGGGAAGGGGAAGGAGAAGATGATGATTCAGGAAAAAAACTTGTGTTTGCCGATTTCTCCGATCTCTTCCCTTGTGGATCTGAAAACTTTTATTTTGCGATCGTTCTTAGTTTAAACTTAAATTGCGACACAAATTCATTAATTACTGTGAAGTATTAAGTATTTTTGTAAATCAATTTGTGAAAATGCTAATCCCAGAAACCGGGTTTCTTCCTAGATTTTTCTTACTCAACCGAAAATATTCATAGAAACCCGGTTTCTCTGCTAATCCCAGAAACCGGGTTTCTTCCTAAATTTTTCGTACTCAACCAAAAATATTCATAGAAACCCGGTTTCTCGCCACGCAGCGAGAGAAATTAGTTGTAGGGTGTGTCGCGAAAATCCCTAAATGTGACAAACAATCTCCTAGCGACGCACCTTTCTTGGTTCACAATCCGTGCGCCAACAAACCCAACATTTTTTTGATTTGTTTTTTGAGCCTTAGGAATGAAAATTTAATAACTTACACTTTGATGATTGTTGTGGGATGGGCGTCCCGCCCGTCCTTTCTGCACGGGCTCTCCCGCCCATCCCACAAATTTGCTTAAGTTATTTAATTTCTATTCCTTATATATAAGGTGCGTCGCTCTTAAATTGTCGCTCTTTGTTGAGAGATTTTTGATGTATCCACACCCTACAAATACTCACGAGTAACCAGAAATCGGCTTTTTTAGGACAATACTTCGGTATCACCATCACAAACATATTCGGTTTCTCGCCACCCGTGCGTAAATTCGATCGGCATGACACACAGGCTTTCCACAATAGCGCCCATCTTTGCTAAAATTTTAACAAGTAAAGCATTCAGAAGCAATAATTATGACTGCTATCCAAGAGCAAGCTATTAAAACAGAACCCTTTGACGATTTAATCGCTGATTTCAATAAAATCCGAAGTCTCTACACGGTAGAAGAACCTCTTGAAGCTTTTAAGTTAATTATTGAGCAGGAAGTAATGCTAAGTGTGATTTTAGAAGCTCATTCTCAAGTTAGAGAACTATTCCCTAGCGAAAGATTAGCCTTGGAAGTGAAAACCGATCCAGAAATTGCCAATTGGCGATCGCTCTGGATTACGATCTACACTAAACTAGAAGTTGATGAAGCTTTTGAAAAATTGATGATTCTTGATGATACTTGGTGGCTGGATAAGATAACTACTGTTACTAATAGTAAATTGCATATTAGTTTGGGATTTGAGTCAAATGAGATTTGATTGGTCTGAATATTTGAATTTAGCCCAAGAATTGGCGACAATCTCTGGCGATTCTGACAATAATGAGGCAAAATTGCGATCGGCAATAAGTCGATCATACTATGCAGTATTCTGCTTAGCTAGAAATTACTTGCGCGATGTTGAACAAGACTCTAGGCTTTCTCGCAAAAATTCTGATATTAACGAACATCAATATGTGGCTGAAGAATTTATTTTTCATAAATCTAAAGCTAAAAAAATGATAAAAATAGGGGAGAACTTAAGCAGATTAAGGCTGTTCAGGAATAAGGCAGATTATGCGGATACGGTATTTACATTATCAAGCGATGTTAAAATCGCTTTGAAAATAGCTCAAAATATTATGACATCTCTGAGTGAATTAAATCGTGAAAATTGAGCGATAATAGTAGGGGCGGGTTCACCCACCATATATGAAACCCACAAATAATCTCATAAACCCGCCCCATCCCCGCGATTATTTACATCAACATTTTACAAATAAATTTATGGTACATTTTTATTGTTGGTGGGGGAGGGCGGGTTTATGAAATTGTTGATTTTTATCATAAATTGTTGGTGAACCCGCCCCTACAAATTCGTCTCGTAACGAGTAATTTAATTAATGTCTCAGCAGCCGCAAACCACTCAAAGTTACTAAAACTGTAGACCCTTCATGACCGATGACGCCGATCGGCATTGTGATATTTCCGAGAAAATTAGCAGCCAATAACAGTATAATGCAACTGAGTGCAAAAATAATGTTTTGCTTGACTACATTTTGAGCGCGCCGCCCCAAACTAATTGCTTTAGCTAGTTGTTCTAACTTGTCCGCCATTAATACGATATCAGCAGTTTCTAAAGCGACATCGCTACCGGAAATACCCATCGCAATTCCCACGGAAGCCTGGGCGAGGGCGGGGGCGTCGTTGATGCCGTCTCCTACCATTGCGACGGTTTGATACTGGGTTTGCAACTTTTTAATTAGGTGCACTTTGTCTTCTGGCAAAAGTTCGGCGTACACTTCATTGATGCCTAATTGGCGGGCGATATATTCAGCGGTTTGCTGGTTGTCGCCTGTCAGCATTATGATATGTTCTACGCCTAATTTTTGCAAGCGTTTTATCGTGGCTGCTGCTTCCGGGCGGACTGTATCTGCTACTGCAATGATACCTAAAAGTTCATCCTCCTTTGCCACCCAAACAACCGTTTTTCCTTCCCCTTGCAACTGATGACTTACTTCTGTCAACTCAGCAGTTGCTCCGACAAAACTGGCTTTACCAATAGTAATGGTTTGATTGTTAACTTTACCGACAATTCCTTGACCGATTTTTGCTTGTACGTCGATCGCACTTGACAACGGTAACTGTTGCTGATTTGCGGCTTGGACAATTGCTTGGCCGATCGCGTGTTCGGAATGAGCTTCCAGAGCCGCAGCTAATTGCAGAACTTCTGTTTCAGTATATCCGGTAGCTGGTACAATTTGGATAACTTGCGGTTTTCCCGTGGTAAGGGTTCCAGTTTTGTCAAAGGCGATCGCCCGAACTTGACCTATTATCTCTAATTGCGCGCCACTTTTAAACAAAATCCCCTGTCTCGCGCCGTTAGCAATCCCCGACAGCAGCGCCGGCATAATCGAAGCCATCAGCGCACAGGGAGAAGCGACTACTAGGAAAATCAGCGCCCGATAGATGGTGTCTTCCCAATTCCAGCCCAAAACAAAGGGCGGCAAAGTTGCTAGCAGCAAGCCTAAACCGACAATCAATTTAGCATAACCGCGCTCGAACTTTTCGACAAACTGCTGAGAAGGTGGCGCTTCTGTTTGCGCTTGTTGCACCAGCCGAATCACTCGCTGAATCAAACTGCTTTCTGGACTTTTGTGCACTTCCAATTGTAACGCGCCGGCACCGTTAATCGTACCTGCATAAACTTCATCGCCGGCGGTTTTTTCCACGGGCATCGATTCGCCGGTAATTGAGGCTTGATTCAGGCTGCTGTAGCCTTCGATAATTATTGCATCTGTGGGGATGATTTCTCCGGGCTTGACTAAAATACGATCGCCAATTGCCAATTTGTCGATCGCAATTTCTCGTTCCCCATCGTACATTAGCACCCGCGCAGTATCCGCAGTCAAGCTCATCAAACTGCGAATACTCCGTTCAGTCCGCTGCATAGCATAACCTTCAAGGGCGCCGCTAATTGCAAAGATTAAAATTAAAACAGCACCGTCCACAATTAAATGATATTCTCGCCGCCACAGCCCCAAACCGGCCGCGCCCAAAGCAGCCACAATCATCAACAAATCTACATCTAATTCGCGTTCTTCAAACAGCGTAGTCAACCCTTCGCGGGTGCTGGAATAGCCGCCGATAACGTAAGCAGCGGGCAATATTAACACCGCTAAGCCCAGCCAACCGACTTGTAGGGCGATCGAACCCAAAATTACTAGAATTCCGCACAGGGCGGCAGTCACAGCATCGGGATGTTCTTGGGCGAGGCGCGACAGGCGAGAGATGGGGAGGGAATTGGGAGTCATGGGATTTTAGATTTTGGATTTTAGATTTTGGATTGAAGAATTAAGCCCGTGGTTGAATCCAGGGGCTGGTTGTCAGGATGCCGAACTTTTATGTGTTTCCGCAGTCTCTACCGGGTGTCTCGAACAAAATTGCTTTCGGTTATGGGAGAAATTTGATTTGGTAGAATGACTCCTGCATCATAAACCTTGACATTAGTGTCAATGTCAAGAGTAAAACTAAAATAAATTCACCTTCAACTAGCCTGTCGTTACATCCGAGATTCCGACAGGGATTGAAATCCCTGTCTCATAGCGCAAGTCCTCTTAAAGAGGACTGAAGAGAGTTGAGAATTGAATCTAATCTTTCAGTCGGTTAAAACCGACTTCTGCTATGAGACGGGGATTTCAATCCCCGGCGGAGTGCGGGTAAATGCGAGAACCAATATACAATCCACTCTGAAAAGCTACCAACACACATCCGCGTACATCCCCGTACATCCGCCCCTATCTGCGGTTAAAAAATCATAAAATCCCGTACAACAATATGCAGCAACAATATCTAACAATCAAACAACTTACAGACGCAGTAAAAGGCACAATTACGCCTCGGATGGTGCGGCACTATCACGCTTTGGGGCTGCTATCTCCGGCCGTGCGATCGACTTCTAACTACAGACTGTACACCCGCAGCGACGTGCAAAGACTCCAAAGAATCGTCGCACTCAAGCAGCAAGGCTTTCAACTGTCTCACATCCGCAAACTCTTAGAAACAGACGCGGAGGCTTCCCCAGACGCGGTGATGGCGACTCTTCAACGGCAATATCTGTCTGTAATTCAGCAGATTGTGCGCCTGCGAGAAACGGCTTCAGCCCTCGAAGGATTGCTGGGGCGGGATCTTTCGTGTCAAGCGGTGCAAGCGGGCGCACTGGCTCAATTGAGGCTGTTGGAGGCGGAAACTGAGGGCGGGTTGGGACATTTGGAACAACTTTGGGATGCTTGGGATGCGGGGGCCCACACTCACCCGGAGGCGTTTGGGGAGTCGTTGCAGCATTTGTTGCCGGATTTGAGCGATCGCTCGGAAATTGAGGTAGACTTGCTGTCAAAACTGGTGTTAGCATCGGGTGATTGTTCGCTGCTGCCGTTTGTGAAGTTAAGCGAAACGGCGATTAAATCGGCGCGGGAAGCTTTGAAAAATCGGTGTCAAATTGTGGCTGACGTGCCGCCTGTTTTTGCCGCTTTGGATAACACAAGATTGGCGCATTTGGGAACAAGTATTACAACTTTAATTGACGATCCGCACATCAATGCTGTGGCGGAAGCGGAACAGGAATTCTGGCACGAGCGCGCGTGGCTTGAAAAGTTGTTGAAGTTGGAAAAAGGATGTATATTAGTAGTAGGATATGCGCCGTCTGTGCTGATGGCGGTTTGTGAGGCGATCGCCAATGGGCAACTGCAACCGGCTTTGGTGATTGGAATGCCGATCGGCTTCAGTCATTCTCCGGTGGCGAAACGTCGCTTAGTGCGATCGGGAATTCCTTATATTACGACGGTGGGAACTTTTGGCGGCGGGTTGTTGGCGGCGGTTGCTTTGAATGCTTTGGTTGAGTCTTTGATTGAAAAGCCGAATTGTCACTGTCATCTTAAGTGAAAAGATGCAATTATCTGAAACTTTCCTGGACTCACCTGGCGCAAGATAAAAATGAATTATTAGGTACGTAGTTGCGCTTGGGCGCTCTTACTTATATATTGAAAGAGCGCCCAAGCGCAACAACATACCTTAAGCACACACCGTAGCTTTCTGTCAGTCCGTTATTCAATACATTACCTTCGATCGCGATCGCAACTAAGAGTGCAAAAAAACAAATTGAAGCTATAAATCAAATCACCACTTGCCCAACGCGCCCCAAACAGCACCCGAAATTACCCCCCAAATCGCCCCCAAACCAGCCCCGACGATCGCACCTACGACAGGGGCCAACTGCACCGACACCCCACCGCCCAGAGTCGGAAATATCGCACAAACCCCCGCCCCCAACACCGCACCTGCAAAAGTCGCCAAAAAACTCCCCCAAATCGCACCCAAAGCCGCACCCCGAATTCCCGAAGGCTGAAACGACACCGGCAGCTTCGGCGCAAACCCGCAAACACCCAACAAACTCCCAGAAACTAAACCTCCAATCGCACCCACACCCGCCGCCACAATTGCCACACCCAGCAACAAACCCCCAAACTCGATCGTCGGGCGCATCTGCCCGTTATATTGCTGCCAAACCACTAACCCAGCCCCTAGCAAAACACCAGCCAAAGTCCCCAAAAACGCTCCCCAAACCGCCCCCAAGAATGCTCCCCGCCGGCCCCACACCCTCCCCACCGGCAGTGCCAGAGGAGGCGAAAAAGCCGCCCAAATACAGCCCCAGACAGTACCAATCCCCGCGCCCGACAAAATCCCTTGCCCGATCGCCCGATTATCACTAATCGCCCCAAACACCACACCGCTGATCGCAGCCAAAAAGAAAGCCCCCCAGAGAGTCCCCAGCAAAACTCCCCCCCACTTCCGCCAAATCTGGTTCGGCGACAAAGTAAAAATGCCCCACATCATCCCAAAAAAACTGCCCCAAATCGAACCGACAAAAATTGCCCCCAAAATCGCGCCGCCGCCCTCCGCGATCGCCGAAAAAATCCCCGCCACCGCCGCCAAACACAAAGTACCCCAAACACCGCCCCAAGCAGCATCCTGAACAATCCGCTCAAACTTGCTAGGGGGAATCTGAGGCGCCGGAGTCCGACTCCGAGAAGGAATCGGTAGCATCGGCATTTGATAGTTGCCCAGTTGGCGCGGCAGCCCCGTCGAGGGCTGTTGTCGGCGCACTGCGGTCTCCCTCACGACGGGTGGTGGTTGGGGCTTTTTACGCTTGGTTTTGGCGGGCTGCAAGTGCAATCCGTTGCTGACTGCCTGCCGCGAAGGAAACGGATCGCGACCTTTGAGGAGTTTTGCCCGATCGCACCAAGGGCACCGACTCAGATGATTTCCGTATTTGTGCTGAGTGTTTTTGCTGCAAGTAAGTAGAGAATCTTCCGCTTCCCGAATCGCATTCACCCAAGTTTTCGCATCCGGGCGCGCCGACGGATTCCCGTGCCCTTCCTCAAAACAGCGGATAAACATCTGTCGCAGCCGGGGATGCAGCATCTCGAAAGATGGCGCTGCGGGCATCGGGCGGTAGGGTATCCGCTTGGTACCGCTGGGGAAATGGCCCGATCGAATTCTCGCTTCTAAAGACGGCGGTTCGTCGCTACCGAGATACACTCCCGAAAACGGGTGCGTACCTTCCATTAACAATTGAAAAATTAATACCCCCAAACCGAACAAATCGTGCTCGGGAGCTCGATCGATATCGCGGAAAGTCTGGCCCTGCAATTCCGGCGGAGTAAACTCGGGTTTCCCCACGGGACACCGATAAACGTAACCTGTATAAGGATCGCGCACTTGAAACGAATCGGTGTCTACCAGCGTTACTAAAGCCGTATCCGTGACAAGAATATTTGACTCGTTGACATCGCCGATGACGTAACCCCTGACGTGGAGGGCATTTACAGCCGAAGCGAGGTTTCTGGCGGTGCGGTGGAGGTAAAGATAATTAAATAGGGGTTTTTGTTCGCGCCTGGTTTTCGGAGTGTAGAAAGTGTGTACCGGCAGCACTTTCTTGACGCGCGGCATCACAAAACCGACGATTTTTTCGCGCCCGCCGACAGTATGCAGCAAATCGAGAGGCCAAGCAATTGAGGCGTGTCCCGGTTCCGCGATCGGCGCATCCGGTGGCATACTGAACATGACTGTGAGTTTGTCGCCGTCTTCGTCTGTCGGTTTGTGGTAGATTTTTGCTACCAGGGACGAGTCTTTGGCGATCGGGTAGATGCGACCTTGACCGCCACTGGCGATCGCGCTGTTGGTGTCGATCGCAATCAGTTGTCCGCTAAATTGGCGTTGCAACTGCATAGAATTCCGTTAGGGGATAGAGGATTAGTCATCAGTTGACAGTTGACAGTTGACAGTTGACAGTTAACAGCTATCTTTTCCGTCGATAGAAGAGGATTGGAGTGTTGACAGTTGACAGCTACCCATAGCCGTCGATAGAAGAGGATTTGATTTCCCCCTAAACGGGAAGGCTTCAGCCCCAATTTTCATGCGTGAATTTTAGATCTGAGATTTTAGATTGAAGAAAGCGACCCCACTGATAAACCGATAATTCTATTTTATTGTGGGATGGGCATCATGCCCGTCCTGAAAAACTCAGCAACAGGCAAGATGCCTGTTCCACCATAGTTCAATTTTGCAATTGTGGTTACAGTCGATCGGGCTCTATTCCCATGTCTCGGAGTCTTAATTCTAAGGCTTGCGATCGCGATCGTTCTTGTTCCAGCAGCATTTCTGCCTGTTCGGCCCGCGCCTCGGCTTGCTGTCGCAGTCGATCGAGTTCCACAAAATTCATAAACGGTTCTTGGTTAGCCCCGAACATTTCGAGTCCTGTTTGAGATAATTGAAACCGCACTCCCAGTCTCGGACTGATCCAGCCGTCCATTTGTTCGATCGCTTCAAATTGTGACTCAACCTGCAACCATCCTGTCAGTTCTAAAGTTTGCGGGTTGTACAAATAGTATTCTTCCACACCGTAGCGTTCGTAAAATTGAAATTTTTGAATCATCGGAGTCAGACGATTTCCCGGCGACCAAATTTCAAAGGCGACTTGCGGTGCAATATTACCTTCGTTCCACTGTTGGTAAGAACCTCGATATCCTTTGGGGATGCCAAAAACTGCCATCACATCTGGCGCTTGGCATAGTTTATTATTTCCTTCCACCGGATACCACAGCAAGTCACCCGCTACAAAAACATTCTGGTCATTTGCAAACAGCAATTCTAAGTTTTCTTTAATCCAAACAATTAATCGAAACTGATCTGTATTGTTTGACATCGGTTCGCCGTTATCGTCTGGGTAGATGACATTTGATTTTTCGGGAGATTGCAGTTGTGTAACCATTGCTGTTTTCCCATTCTTTTTAATGAGTTGATTTTAGTTTAACCGATAAAATTGGGTCTGAAGCCTCCCCGTTTAGGGGGAAATCAAAGAAAATGATTCATTGCTCCAATCCTCTTCTATCCACACAAGAGGTAGCTGTCAACTGTCAACTGTCAACTGTCAACTGATGAACCGATCGCCTGTTTCGTCTTCCAGTTCGTCAACTGCGGTTTTGATGAAGTTATCCACCAACCAGTCGCGGGTGCGCGAGAAATTGCTCTCCAATTCCAGGTAATGACTGCCTAATTTTGCCTTAAAGTCTTTGGGAAAAATCTCTTTGGCGGCTAACAGATTTTTCCAGCGGGTTAACTGGCTGCTGTTGCATTCGGGAAAGCGGTTGTACAAATAGTCGATCGCGATCGCCTCTAGAATGTCCGCACCCAAGATTTCCCGCCGTTTTAGCTCGTTTAAGAGCGTACTTTTCGACTGCTGAGTTAGATCTAAGTGTTCGCCCATCGTTCCTTCGATCGACTGCTGGATCAGCCAGTTACCCGCACGCAAAAAATCGCGATCGAATTCCAAGTAAATCGCCCCCGACAAAGCCTCAAAAATCTGGGCTAAAAATTTATTGTACTCGCTTTGTTCTGTTGCTTTCCCGCTGGCGGCTCCCCGACAGAGTTCGTTCAATTTCAGATTTTCGGCAAATTCCGAGAGTTTTTGACTGTCTGCTAAACGAGCTTTTAAGGTTGAAATCGCATCGCAGTCGAGTTCGGGATATTCGCGGTACAGGTAATCGGTAACAACAGCACCGAAAATCGCTCCGCCTAAGAGTGAAAGCCGTTTTTGCTTCACATCTTCCCCAGCCGGAGACTCCTCCGGGCGATCGCAGCGGCTGCTCAAGGCCGTTTCCAGCAGTTCGGTTTGCCCAAAGTCCGAAATGCCGATCGCTACTTTGACTGCTTCAATATCTACCTGTTTAAATTTTATCTGCTCTAATTCTTCTTCACATTTTGCCCACTTTTCCAACCAATCACCGCCAGCATTTTCCACATACAAATCAACAAAATCCACCCCGTGGTGCATCCAATCATCCTGCATTTTTCGGGCAGATTCTAGTTCTTCAAAGACTTTTTGTAAATTGCTTTCAACGGTGCTTGTACCTTTTACTGTCATAGTATTGATTTTGATGTAATTTGATTTTATTCCAACAATTTCAGCGCACTTCAATCTAATCTCAATTCAATTTATACCCAGTTGCTAGTTATTTTACCTGAAAGAATTGGTTTAAAGCCCCAAGCCCGATCGGGAGGAATTAAGAGAAGACTATTCATTACTCCAATCCTCTTCCTTATGATTGTCAAATGCCCTCAAGCGGTCAACTGTCAATTGTCAACTGAATGAATAGATTGATTGTTTCGGTAAATTTTCCCATTTCTCAGCCAAGAATTCCGGAGAACCTCTATCTTTCACAGGCAGCCATCGGGCCGTGCACCTTACGGCTATTGATTGCTGCGGTAAATCTTCCCGTTGCTGGGCCAGGAATTACGCAGAACCTCTATCTTTTGTAGGGTGCGAATTACACACCTTACCGCTATTGATTGCTGCCGTAAATCTTCTCGTTGTTTAGCATTCGTATCAATTACCTGTTTCCGCACTTTGCCATATCCCCCCGGGAAACAGAGAATGGGAGGAAAAATCTTGGCGTAGCCTTCGGGCCCAATGGAAGCGGGCTGATGATTAAGTTGGTGGCATTGTCTAAAATTCTGCAATATGCGAGTTATTCAAAATTTCTTGTTCACCGAATTTTGAGCAGTCGAACTATTCTCAGCAGCAGATCGGGTGAATTTATGGGAATTTGAGGTAGCGACCTGCGGGCAAATTATCACTATTATATAATGCAATGTTAACTAACTGGTTCAGGAAATTTGCATCTTTTGTATCATAACTTAAAAATAGTCCTCTGTCAATCCCCCAACCTCGAAGAGTTTGTTGCCAATTTTCATATTTTTGTTGAGAAAATTCATCAGAAAGAGTAGTGACTTGAATGCACAGGGGCTGCTGTTGGCGGTTGCTGACGATCGAATCGGTAGCCATAGAAAGATCTGCTACATAGCGATACAAAACACTGCCTTGGCGTTCGACTATCCGGGCGGCGATCGCACGAATGACGCGATCGTCAGCCGGATCGAATTTACCCGCCTTGAGTTTTTGTTTCCAGATGTAAAATTTGCGATCGTTTTCACTCAGCCATTTAGGAAATAGATAGCCGTACCAATACCTTTCGCCCGGAGTCATTGACTCAAACGCCGTTTCTCGATCTCTTTCCGAAGATAGGGATTGAAGCGCCAGCCAAACCTGAGAATCTCGCATAAGCTGTAGCAAAAAAGCCAGCACAAATTTCTTAGCAGTTAGCGAACCGGGTTTGACATCTTTCACCCAGCGATTGATTTCATCCAATCTTCTCGCCAAACTCGGATCTATGAGATCTGCTTCGCTAATTAGGGAGTTGAGCTTATCCTTAATCTCTTGTGCTTGCAAGTGACGACCTACTGTACAGACTAAACCAGAATTGTTGACACCTCGATTTTATTATAGAACTGCACCAAATTTTCGCCACTCATTTAGTTGAAGGGATTAGACTTGTTGCCAAATTCAGAATCGGGAATTTTTAACCGCAGATAAATGCCGATTGACGCAGATGGATGTTTGCTTTTTCAATGTGTTTATTTTTGAGTTTCCTGTGCCTCCGAACTCGCAAAAGTTGCCAATAATAATGTTAAGTCATCATCGGTGCGATCGCACACGCGGGGCGATCGCAAAAACGACTCTAACTGCTCTTTTGCATCCGCATCTTCCTTGGCTGTGCCCGAAAACCGAAACAAAGGTGCAAAAAACGGCCCGTGCGGCGTACCTTCGGGGATTTTGAGAGCGAGCATTTGCAAGCCGTCGGAAAACACAGCCAAGTGCCGCAGGGGTTCCCGCATTACCTGAAATTGCGCTGTTTCGATCGCATTTGGCGAAATCAAAAATATGGTTTCATTGATATATTCACCGCAGGGAGGTATCGTAAGGGCGATCGCATTTCCCGCACTATCGCCCGCCACCGCCGCACCATCGCCAATTTGAGCAACCGCGATCAATTCCGGCGTAGCCACAACCGCAATTAAAGTGCAAGCTAAATCCCTCGCCGCCACTTCCCGGGTTGCAGCTTCCGCTTCCACAGCCGCCCGCGCAACTTGCAGGGATGCTGTGAAAAATACCTGCCATTCCTCGTCACTTTCAGGCTGCAAATCCTGTTGACAAATCGTTTCCACAACCGCTTCCACAGCAATTTTTGCCCCCACTTCTGCCAGTGCAGCCGAACCCGCGCCGTCAGCTACCGCTGCTACCAAAACACCGTTAGACAAGACGCGCCAACAGTGGGCATCTTGACAGGGTTGCGATCGTTTTTCGTGGCTCGTACCAGTCACCGATGCGGCTACAACTTGCCAATTAAATAATGAATTATCCATTAATAACTCTTGTATTCAAAACTTCGTAAATTCAAAACTATGGAAATTTATTGGGAGCATCTCATTGTTGTAAAAAGCATTTTTATGTAGTAGTGCGAGCGTCCCCGCTCGCTTCTATAACCAAGCGAGCGGGGACGCTCGCTTCTATAACCAAGCGAGCGGGGACGCTCGCACTTTTAAAGCAAAATTGAGATTCTCCCAATTCATTGTAAGCACTTCGCACCTTACCAATGACTGATGCAAACTGCCAACTGCAAACTGCAAACTGCCAACTGACTAAACAGTTCCCCATCCGGGCGGTGGAAGTGCGACTTGTTCGTCAATTTTTGAGTGAGAAACTCTCTGCATACTAGCCGACAGCCAAATGAACATCTCTCGAAAGTCTAATCCTTTCAATTTTACAGGAGTGCGATCGACAATTTCCGCGAGACGGGAGATATTCGCACCTTCCACACCGACTGCAAAAAAAGCCACGCGCTTGTTAGTTTCTTCCTCTTTGATCCGCTGTGCTGCGATTTCCACAACATCGTCCGATTCGCCTTGAGGTTCGCCGTCGGTAATCATAAATACCCACGGGCGGTAATAGGTAATGCCGTTGTTGCGGTATTCGGATTTGCGGGCTGCAATGGTGTCTAGTGCTAGCTGAATGCCGGCGCCCATGTGGGTTTGTCCTTGGGCTGTCAGCAGCGGTGTCTCGAACTGATCGGCGGTCACGAAGTCTTGCACGACTTTGATATTATTGTCAAAGGAAATAATTGCGACTTCGACTCGCTTTTTAGCTAGTTCATCTTTAATTAAGTCATTCCTAAAAACTTCCAGCCCCTCATTCAAAGCGTCTATGGGTGCGCCTTGCATGGAGCCGGAGGTGTCCAGCAGGAGGACGCAGGGACACCGTGGCTCTGGGTTTTCGGCAAATTCTACGGCTTCGTCTAGTCTCATGGTTCAGGATTGACCTTGGAGTGGCTCGGTTTTTAGCATTGTCACTTTACTGTATCAAGTCAGTAACATATTTAAATGCAACTTGCTAGGGCGATCGCATTTTACCATTTTCGTGAAATATCAGCGTCAAATATTTAGTGTCAAATATCAGAAGGGTGATTCACGCTCCCGATAGCTTCGCTTCACGATCTTTTGTTCGTCCCCGCTCATCCGCCTTCATCTGCGGTCAAAAAAACAAATTCATTCTTGTCTGTGCTAGTATAGACTAATAGTATTCCTGCAAAATAAGGATATCTTATGATTGCAACAGTCACAGAAAAGTTGACCTTTGACCAATTTCTTGTAGAATGTCCCGAAGATGGACTCTATGAACTGGTAAATGGAGAAATTGTCGAAATAATTTCAACCCGAAATCATATTGATGTTGCCGGCTACATCCGTGACTCTTTTTACGCTCAAATCAAAAATCTGAGCTTAAATTATGTAGTGACAAGCCAAACAGCTATCAGAACTGTAAATAAAGCTGGAGTAGAACAAGGGCGGAGACCCGATGTCAGTGTAATCGATCGCGATTTGTGGCGATATGACCGCTCGGCTTATGCTGCCTTGCGCGAACCAATTCAGTTGGCGGTGGAGGTAACATCAATGAATTGGAATGTCGATTATATTCACAAATTTGATGAGTATCAGCGTCTCGGAATTTCAGAATATTGGGTTGTGGATTATTTGGGAATTGCTAGCTCAAAATTCATCGGAAAGCCGAAAGTTGCGACTGTATTTGTCCACCTTTTGGATGCAGACGGTAATTATCAAACAACTACGTTTAAGGGCAGCGATCGAATTGTGTCTCGGACTTTTCCAGAATTAACGCTGACAGCCGAACAGGTGATGAATGTTTAAATTGGTTTGCTCTAGATAGCCCGATTGTCAATCTATACAAAATTACTGCAAATATGAAAACTGGTTCTGAGAAAAAAGCTATTAGTGCTTGGGATTACAAACCTTGGTGGTGTCAGCCTTGGTCGATTCTTTTGACAGGGACAAGTTTGATTTCTGGGAGTTGGTTTTTGTTAAAAACTGTTTGGATAACTGTTTTAGTCGCGATTCCTTTATTGGCTTGGATGGGATTTTTCTTGTTGGTTTGGCCGAGGTTGATGCTGTCTAGCGGTGCTTTGGATTCTCATTCAGATTAGGTTTTGGGCGGTACGCAGTTTGTATGGTGTGCCATAAGTATCGTAGGTTTATAGCCGAGTCTAGATCCCCCTAAATCCCCCTTAAAAAGGGGGACTTTGAGCATTTCCTATCTACCCTTTAAGAAGAGAGACTTTGAGCATTTCTTGTCCCCCCCTTAAGAAGGGGGGCTAGGGGGGATCTGTGGTCTAAGGATCGAACCGTGTTTCTCACCCTACAATATAGCCTTTCTCAAAAAGGTGAGGTATGACTGACAGGTTATATAACCACTGAAACCATGAGGGCTGAAGCCCAACAACGTCCGCGAATCTTTCTGAGAACCGCTATAACTCTACACTTGCGGGTAATAGTCTTGAATTGCTTTCACTTCCATCGGATGCGATTTGAGCGATCGAATTCCCGATGCTGTTGCCTTGGCACCGGCTATGGTGGTAATAATCGGGATTTTGTAAGTCAAAGCTGTGCGGCGGATAAAGATGCCGTCAGCGCGGGATTCTTCGCCGGAAGGTGTGGTAATAATTAGTTGGATTTTCTCATTCTTGATCGAATCTAACAAATTTGGCCGCCCTTCGTGCAGCTTCAATTCCAAATCTACGTCTAAACCTTGCTCTCGCAAAACTTTGCGCGTACCGTGGGTTGCGACTATTTTGAAACCCAATTCCAAGAATTCCTTGATTACTGGTACTACTGCTAGTTTATCGCGATCGCGCATCGAAACCAACACAGTTCCAGACTGCGGCATCACTTGGCCAGCACCGAGTTGAGCTTTGGCGAAGGCTTTGCCGAAATCTGTGTCAATTCCCATGACTTCGCCAGTCGATCGCATTTCCGGCCCTAACAATGTATCAGTTCCTGGGAATTTAGCAAACGGTAGCACGGCTTCTTTCACGGAAACGTGAATTGGTATAATCTCTTTAGTAAAACCTAAAGCTTCCAGAGTTTGGCCAGACATGACTCGCGATGCCATTTTGGCTAGGGGAACTCCAATTGCTTTGGATACGAAAGGTACTGTACGAGAAGCGCGCGGGTTAGCTTCCAAAATGAAAACTTGTTCGCCTTGTACCGCAAATTGAATGTTCATCAACCCGATGACTTTCAAGGCTTTTGCTAGTTCTATAGTCTGGCGGCGGATTGTTGCTAAAGCTGCGTCAGAAAGCGTTTGGTAAGGGATGGAACAAGCCGAGTCACCGGAGTGGATGCCCGCTTCTTCGATGTGCTCCATAATACCACCGATGGTGACATTGCCAGTCGCATCGGCGATCGCATCTACATCAACCTCGATCGCATTTTCCAAGAACTTGTCAATTAAAATCGGATGATCTGGTTCTACGTGTACTGCATAAGTCATGTAGCGTTCCAATTCCGCATCGGAATAAACAATTTCCATCCCTCGCCCGCCCAACACGTAACTCGGCCGCACAACTACTGGATAACCGATCCGTTGAGCTACTATTAAGGAATCCTGAAAACTACGGGCCAAACCGTTAGCAGCTTGCTGAATATCCAATTCCCGCAGAATCTTTTCAAATCTTTCCCTGTCTTCTGCCGCATCAATAGAATCCGGGGAAGTTCCCCAGATTTTTGTTTGTACGTCGGGGTGATTTTCGAGAGCTTTTTGCAAAGGAATCGCCAATTTCAGCGGCGTTTGTCCGCCAAATTGAATGATTACTCCCTCCGGATTTTCCGCCTCGATGATGTTGAGAACATCTTCTTTGGTTAGCGGTTCAAAATACAGGCGATCGCTCGTATCGTAGTCTGTCGAAACCGTCTCCGGGTTCGAGTTGACCATAATTGTCTCAAACCCATCTTCCCCGAGGGAATAGGAAGCGTGACAGCAACAGTAATCAAACTCAATCCCCTGTCCGATCCGGTTTGGGCCGCCACCTAAAATCATGACTTTGCGCTTAGTAGAAGGCAAAACTTCCGACTCCGGCGCCAGACTGTGGCCGACAGGCGAAATCTTCTTTTCTTCATCGCCCAATTCCCAAATTGCTGCTCCAGCTTCGTAGGTGGAATAGTAATATGGTGTAAAGGCTTCAAACTCGGCCGCGCAGGTATCGACTGTTTTGTAAATCGGGATGACGCCTAACTGTTTGCGGTAGGCGCGGACTTCATCTTCCGATGTTTTTGTAGCGTAAGCAATTTGGCGATCGCTAAATCCCAACTGCTTTATTTCAAACATTGTGTCTTTTGTCAACTGTTTGAGTGCAGTTCGTTTCAAAAACTTCTCGGCTTCCAGCAATTCCTGCATTTTATCCAAAAACCAGGGGTCAATTGCTGTGAGTTCAAAGATGTCTTCCACGGACATTCCCATCATCATCGCGTGGCGGACTGTAAAAATGCGATCGGGATTTGGCGTTCGCAATCCGGCGCGAATTTGTTCCAAACTCGGCAACTTTTCCGGTTTGTCGCACCCGAAACCTGCGCGGCCAGTTTCCAATCCCCGCAGTGCTTTTTGGAAAGATTCGTTGAAGCTGCGCCCGATCGCCATTACCTCGCCTACTGACTTCATTTGCGTTGTCAGAGTCGGTTCCGAACCGGGGAACTTTTCAAAGGCAAATCGGGGAATCTTCGTCACCACGTAGTCAATTGTCGGTTCAAAAGACGCGGGAGTTTTCTTGGTAATATCGTTGGAAATTTCGTCTAGGGTGTAACCTACTGCTAATTTTGCCGCCATTTTGGCGATCGGGAAACCTGTTGCTTTCGAGGCCAAGGCGGAGGAACGAGAAACCCGGGGATTCATTTCAATTACAATAAAATCGCCGTTGACTGGATTCACTGCAAATTGAATGTTAGAACCACCTGTTTCTACTCCAATTTCGCGGATAATTTTCACCGAAGCATCGCGCAGGCGCTGATATTCTTTGTCTGTCAGAGTTTGGGCTGGTGCGACGGTAATCGAATCGCCCGTGTGCACGCCCATCGGGTCAAGATTCTCGATCGAACAAATAATCACTACATTATCTGCCAAATCCCGCATCACTTCCAGTTCGTACTCTTTCCAACCGATCAAAGATTGTTCGATCAAAATTTGCGATACCGGACTAGCATCAACGCCACCTTGGGCCATTTCTTCAAACTCTTCTTGATTGTAAGAAATCCCGCCTCCCGTGCCGCCCATTGTAAAAGCCGGACGGATAATTAACGGATAAGTACCGATTTGGTGGCCGATTGCTTTGGCCTCGTCGAGATTGTTAGCAATTCCCGAAGGGCAAACTGCCACACCAATTCGTGCCATCGCTTCCTTAAATAACAGCCGATCTTCGGCCATTTCAATTGCTGGTAATTTAGCGCCAATTAACTCTACATTGTACTTTTCCAGAACACCATTTTTAGCAACGGCAACGGCTAAATTTAGTGCTGTTTGACCGCCCATAGTCGGTAAAATTGCTTGAGGTCTTTCTTTAGCGATGATTTGTTCGAGGATGGCCGGCGTTAGGGGTTCGATGTAAATGCGATCGGCAGTTTCCGGATCGGTCATAATCGTTGCAGGGTTGGAATTCACCAGCACTACTTCGTAACCTTCTTCTCGCAAAGCTTTGCAAGCTTGTGTCCCCGAATAGTCGAACTCGCACGCTTGGCCGATAACAATTGGGCCGGAACCAATCAGGAGAATCTTTTTTAAGTCTTGGCGGCGGGGCATAGGTTCGTAATTGGTAATTGGACAGGATTGATGATAAATTTGATATTTTGCATCATTCTGAGAAACAGGCTCTCTGAGCTGTTCCACCAAAAGCTTACTCAAAACAGTGCAAGTTTTGTTGTTAATTTGAAATTGTGCACCATTATCAGCATTTTGGAAGCGGAACCTCGCGACTCCGGCTGACAGGCGCCGCCAGCGAAGGAGAAATATTGATGGGGAAAGGGCGCAGTCGATCGCTAAATCCAGACTATTTTAAGTGTTGCGGTCAAATCGTGCTGTAATATACACAATCTTGGTCTGGCGCGCGATCGTGGTAGGGACACGGCACTACCCAAGGAGTGTCAACTTAACGTCAAACCCGCAGTCCGATAGTCCGGCAGGGGCTGAAACCCCTGCATCAAAGCGAAAGTCCTCTCAAAGAGGACTCAAGAACTCATTAGTCCTTTTTGAGAGGACTGTCTTCTATTAGCCAGGGACTTGAGTCCCTGGCGGGCTGGCGGGTGGGCGGCAGGAATCTGGCGGGCTAACGGCTTAAGTTGATACCAATGGGTACTACCGTCTCCTGACTGTGGGAAACGGGTAAAATCCACCGGATGGGATGATGAAATTGCCCTCTAAACCGGCCAAGGATGTGACAATCGTACATCCAGCCGTGCAGGGGCGGTAGATGGAGGGAGGACACCGCACCCTGCCGTTTCCCTACCCGCAAACATCGATCGCCCGCTAAGGATGTGACAATCTAAGTTAGCACCCATCTCTCCCCCTCTCCCCCTCTCCCCCTCTCCAACCTACTAGATGAGGGAATGTGCCGAGTATTGTAAAACTTCATTCAGTTTGTAAGCATAAGTAATCAAGCATGGTATTATGTGGTCAGGAGGTTGAGAATGCAGCTAACAGAACGTCACATCATT